>JAZRAM010000065.1:0-23181 GCA_045634565.1 Bacilli bacterium | reverse complement strand
ATAAAATTAACTGAATTAACAAAAGAAGAGACTGCAGTAATAATGATGTCTATGACACCTTGGGAAAAAGCAGAATATGATAGAAGAAAAACAAGTTTAACAAAAAGTAATAATAATAAAAATGATGATTTAATTGAAATTAATGATAACAAAGAATATAAATATGAAGAAAAAGATGGTAAAATTTTTGTAGATGATATGGAAAATTTACTTGGAGTTATATTTAATGATGTAGTTAAAACAGTTTCAAATTTAAAATCAGTTAAGGTAAATGGTAGTAAAGAAAAATTAGATAAGAATGAATATTATTTAAGTTCTAAAACTAATGATAAAGAATATGAACAAACTGGTACAATAAAAGTAATTGAATCTGAAGATGAATCTATTAAGTTACCATGTGGTGAATATGTAAATAAAGATGAGATTGTAGAAGCAACAGAAAGACTATATACTAAACCTAAAGCTATTACATATATTGTAAAAGGAACTGGTAAAGCATATAAGATGTCAAAAGATGCTGTAGAAAAATTAAAAACTGCTTTAAAGAATTGTACTACATTAGAACTAGTTAAAGATAATAAATTATCTAAATTAGACTTACTTAAAGTGTTTGGTAAAAAGAAAGCAAATGAAGTAATGGAACAAGTAGCAAGTGGTAAGTTAGAAGATAGTAAACTTGAAGAAGGCGATTATATTAATAAAAATGAAACAATAGTTGCTTTTAAAAATTTATTTGTAGAAAAGAAATTAGAATGGTTAAGAAACTTATCTAATAAATTAAAAGAAAAAACTGAAAGTTTAGAAAAAAAACAAGAAGATAACTTTTATGTATTAGATTTAGATGATTCTTTCAATGTTAGGCTTTCTAAATAGTTTTAAGTTTTCATCGTATAATTTATTATAAAGCAAAATAATCAAGGAAAACTTGATTATTTTTTTGTTTTTTCTTTAAAATGAAAATTATTTTTGATATAATTAAATAGGTGGTAGTATGGACTCTAAAATTCAAACATTGATAGAAAAATTAAACTTATCTAAAGAGTGTATAGAAGTGTTAGAAGGTGCTAAATTAAATAGAATAGTTGCTAATAAAGAAAAGACTAACTATTGTTTTTATATTGATATAAAAAATACTTTAGAAATAAATTTATATGAAGAATTTATTAGTAAATTAAAAGAATCCTTTAATACTGTAGATAACGTAAATGTAGTTTTTAACGTAGAAAATAAAAATAAAGATTTATTAGTCGATTATTTAAAAAATGTAATAACTTTTTATAGTAAAGAAAGTTCTATGTTAAGTATGTTTTTGAATAATAAAATAGAAGTAGAAGAATCTAAAGTAGTTATATATGTAGATAATGTTGCTGAATTAAAGAAGTTAGAAGAATATAAAATAAAAATAGAAGAACATTTAAATAGAGTTGGATATACTACAACTTTAGAAATATTAGTCGATGAAGAAGAGTCTTTAAAAATACAAGAAGAAATAGAAAACTCTAAAGTTGATGGAAGTAATGTAGATATTTCTGTTTTAAAAGAACAACCTGTGGTAGAAGAAAATAAACCATCTTGGAAAAAGAATTATACACCTAAAAGAATTGAAACAGTAGATGATCCAAATGTAATACTTGGTAGAGTTATTGATACTGATGTAGTTAGAATGGATACAATAGTAGGTAAGACACCATTAGTAACTGTAGAAAGTGAAATATTTGGATTTGAAGTAAGAGAAACTAAAACTGATTTAAGAATATTTACTTTAAAAATTACTGATAGAACAGATAGTATATATGCTAAAATATTTGTTAATGGAGAAGAAGAAACTAAAAGATTATCTAAGGCTTTAAAAGTAGGTAAGTGGTTTAAATTTAGGGGTTCTATAAAAGAAGATAAATATAGTAATGAAGATGTACTTAGCATTATGGATATTAATATAAGTAATCATGAAGAAGTTAAATTAATAGATGATGCTCCTGTTAGAAGAGTTGAATTACACGCTCATACTATGATGAGTCAAATGGATGGTGTAACAAAACTTGATTTAGGTAAACATACTTGTGAGTTGATTAGTAGATGTATTGATATGGGATATAGGGGAGTTGCTATAACAGATCATAATGGATGTCAAGCATTCCCAGTAGTTTATGATATGATTAGGTCTAATAATAAAAAGAAAGAAAATCCTGAAGATAAGTTTAAAGGTTTATATGGAGTAGAATTAACTTTAGTAGATGATACTGTAAATATAGTGGTAAGACCTAGTGATACTGAATTAAAAGGAACAACATATGTAGTATTCGATACCGAAACAACAGGATTTAATGCAGCTGGTGGAGATCAAATGATTGAAATCGGGGCAGTTAAAATATGTGATGGAAATATAATAGATAGATTTGATGAATTGATAGATCCAAAAAGACCTATACCACAAAAAATAACAGAACTTACTTGTATAACAGATGATATGGTTAAGGGTAAAGATGAGGAAGAAACAGTAACCAAAAGATTCTTAGAATGGGCTGGAGATCTTCCTATGGTTGCTCATAATGCTAAATTCGATATTTCATTTATTGAAATGGCTATGAGAAAATATAACTTAGGAGAGTTTAAAAATACAGTAATAGATACATTAGAGTTGTCTAGAACTTTAGATCAAGGGTTTGCTAGACACGGGCTTTCCGCTTTAGTAAAAAGATATAATGTCCCTTGGGAAGAGGATGCACACCATAGAGCAGATTACGATGCAGAAGGTACTGCATTAGTATTCTACAAGATGTTACAAAAATTAATCTCACAAAATTTTAAAGTGATATCTGATTTAGATAAGTTAATTTCTAAAGATGAAATACATAAATTTGGTAGGACATACCACTTTAATGCTATTGCATTAAATAAAACAGGATTAAAAAATTTATTTAAAATTATTTCACTTGCTAACACAGTTTACCTTTATAAAACGCCTAGAATTCTTAGAAGTAAACTAGAAGAGTTAAGAGAAGGATTGCTTATTGGTAGTGGTTGTTATGAGTCTGAAGTATTTGTTCAAGCACGTAGTAAAGAGGGACAAGAATTAACTAATATAATCAATTTCTATGATTATGTAGAAGTTCAACCTCCAGAATGTTATAATCACTTAATACAAACAAGTGACTTTAAAGACGAGTTAGAACTTCAAAACCATATAAGAAAAGTAGTAGAAGCTACAAAAGAAGCAGGTAAAATAATAGTTGCTACTGGAGATGTACACCATTTTACAAGAGAAGACAAAATATATCGTGAAATAATTGTAAACCAAAAAGTACCTGGTGGTGGAAGACATCCACTTGCTAAAAATAGTATAACTAAAATACCTTCAATGCACTTCCGTACTACTAGAGAAATGTTAGAAGATTTCGAATTCTTAGGTGATGATTTATCTTATGAAATAGTAGTAGAAAATACTAATAAAGTACTTGATATGGTTGAAGAAATTGAAGTTATCATAGATACTGGCGGAATACCTTTCTCACCAAGAGTAAAAAGTGATGATGGAAAGAGTTACTTAGACTGTCCTAGAGTAGTTACAGACTTAGTATATGAAAAAGCAAGTGATTGGTATGGTAATCCTTTACCACACAACATAGAAGGAAGAATTTCTACAGAATTATACGGAGACATTGTTTACAGATGTTGTTTTGATGTTGTAAAGAAAGAAAATCCTAACCTAGAAGGAATAGAATTAGATACAGAGGTTTATTCTAAAGTTCATGATATTATCTTAAAAGGATTCGATAGTGTTAAAGATATGTTAAGAGAATATCTAAAAGAAAATTGGATTGAAGAAGATGGAGAATTAAATGATAAAACGCTTGATAAAAAATTAAAGAAAAGTTTGGGTGGTATTATAGGTGGAGGCTTTGATCCTATATACTTAATTTCTCAAAGACTTGTTAAACACTCAAATGATGATGGATATTTAGTTGGTTCTCGTGGATCTGTAGGTTCAAGTTTCGTTGCTACAATGATGGGTATAACAGAAGTTAATCCACTTCCTGCACACTATAGATGCTTAAAATGTAAATACAGTATATTTAAAGATGAAAATGGTAATGAATTAGGTGCAGAATATTCTAGTGGATTCGATTTACCAGATAAAAAATGTCCTAAGTGTGGAGAAGACATGTACAAAGATGGACAAGACATGCCATTTGCCACTTTCCTTGGATTTAATGCAGATAAGGTGCCAGATATAGACCTTAACTTCTCAGATTTAAATCAAGCATCTGCTCACGAATATACAAAGGTATTATTCGGTGTAGATAATGTTTATAGAGCAGGTACAATAGGTACGGTTGCTGATAAAACTGCATTTGGGTTTGTAAAAGGATATTGTGAAGATAAAAATATAGTTATGCGTACTGCTGAAATAGAAAGACTTGCTTTAGGGTGTACAGGTGTTAAAAGAACAACAGGACAACATCCAGGTGGTATAGTTGTTGTTCCAGACTATATGGAAGTATCAGATTTTACGCCTTTCCAATTTCCAGCAGATGATCCAACCAGTCCTTGGAGAACAACGCACTTTGATTACCACGCAATTGACCAAGATTTACTTAAGTTGGATATTTTAGGCCATTCAGACCCAACACAACTTCGTATGATTCAAGATTTAACAGGGACTGATATACTTAAAGTTCCGCTTGATGATAAAGATACAATGAGTATATTTACAACTACAAAAGCACTTGGAGTAACTAATGAACAAATTATGTGTACAACAGGAACTCTTGGAATACCAGAGTTTGGAACACCATTTACAATAGGAATGGTTGCTGAAACAAAGCCAACAACATTCGCAGAACTTGTTAAAATATCAGGTCTTTCTCATGGTACAGATGTATGGTTAGGAAATGCTCAAGAACTAATAAAAAATAAAATAGTTCCATTTAAAGAAGTTATTGGGTGTCGTGACGATATCATGGTTTACTTGATGTATAAGGGAGTAAAACCTATAAAAGCATTTAAAATTATGGAGTTTGTTCGTAAAGGAAGAGCTTCTAAAGATCCTGAAACTTGGGATGAGCATAAAAAAACAATGGAAGAAGCAGGAATTGAAAAATGGTTCATTGATTCTTGTGGAAAAATTAAATACATGTTCCCTAAAGCACATGCTGCTGCTTACGTTATGAGTGCATTTAGAATTGCTTGGTACAAAGTTCATATGCCAGTTTATTTCTATGCTTCTTGGCTTACTAGTAAGGCTACGGATGTAGATGTAGAGACAATGATTAAAGGATATGATGCTATAAAAAATAAAATAACAGAAATACAAAATAAAGGTTATGAGGCTACTAATAAAGAGCTTGGACAACTAGAAAGTTTAAAAGTTTGTTTAGAAGCAACTGCTCGTGGTATTAAATTCTTACCAGTTGATTTAGATAAGAGTAATGCTACTGTTTGGGGGGTTAAAAACGACACAAGTATTTATCCACCCTTCGCAAGTATAGATGGACTTGGTGATACAGTTGCTAAAAATATAGTAGAAGAAAGAGAAAAAAGATCTTTCTTAAGTGTTGAGGAAGTTCAATATAGAGCTAAAGTATCAGGTACTCTTATAGATAAAATGAAATCTATGGGAATATTTGATGGTATGAGTGAATCTAATCAATTAAGTTTATTTGATTAATAAAAAACTACTAATTTCAAGTAGTTTTTTTTGTTATTATTTCATCAATAATACCATATTCTAAAGCAGTATTAGCGTCCATAAAATTATCTCTATCTGTATCTTTTTCTATAATATGTAAATCTTTTCCTGTATTAATAGAAAGAATTTTATTTAATTTTTCTTTAGTTTTTAAAATGTGTTCAGCAGCTATCTTTATTTCAGTTGCTTGACCTTGAGCGCCACCTAAAGGTTGATGAATCATAACTTCGCTATTAGGCAGTAAATATCTTTTTCCTTTTTTACCACTGCTAAGTAAGAATGCTGCCATAGAAGCACATATACCAATACCGATTGTAGTAACATCACTATTTATATAATTCATAGTATCATAAATAGCCATTCCATCAGTAACACTCCCGCCAGGAGAATTAATATAAATACTAATATCTTCATTGTTTAAAGAATCCAA
Source organism: Bacilli bacterium (assembly GCA_045634565.1). Classification (GTDB taxonomy): domain Bacteria; phylum Bacillota_I; class Bacilli_A; order RF39; family UBA660; genus UMGS1613. Next base: position 17,062 of record JAZRAM010000065.1, on the reverse strand, counting down.
ATAGAGTAGTTGAGCAACCACGCTATTAGCTAAATTATTATCAATTTCTCCATTAATAATTATAATTCTATCTTTTAAAAGTCTTGAGTAAATATCATAAACTCTTTCACTAGTATTAACTTTATCTATTACTGTAGGTACTATCATTTTATCATCTCCTATGTATATAATAGTAATAAATGGCTTATTTATGCATAAAATAAGTCGACAAAGTATTTTTTTTTTGGTAAAATGATTATGTAAGGTAGATGATAATATGAATAAAAAATTTAAAGTCACATTTAGAGGCACTGATGTAGTAGAGTTCGAAGAAGGAACCACTTATAAAGAAATAGCCGATCACTTTAAACATTATTTTGCTTATGATGTTTTAGTTGCTAAGGTAAATAATAATTTAACAGATTTAAGCGATACATTAAATAAAAAATGTAATATAGATTTTTTTGATAGAAGTTCTGAAATTGGAAATACAGTATATATGCGAAGTGCAAGATTCATTCTTGTTCTTGCTGTTAGAAATATACTGGGGACTGATGCAGAAGTAATAACTGAGCACTCAATAGATAAAGGTGTGTTTTGTACTATTAGGAATGCTAAAATAAATAAAGACATAATAAACAAAATATATAAAGAAATGAAATTAATAGTAGAAGAAGATTACAAATTTACTAAGCTTAATGTAGCTAGATTGGATGCTATAAAGTTCTTTAAAAAAATGGGTAAATTAGATAAAGTAAATGTATTAAAATATATTTCAAATACCTATATAAACCTTTATAGAATAAATGATTTATATGATTATTTTTATGGTAAAATGGCTTACAGTACTAAACAAATAAGTGATTTTAAATTAACTTATACTGGAGAAGACGGTTTTGTAATGTCGCTTCCAGATATACAAAATCCAGAATGTGTGTTTGATTATCTACATCATGAAAAAGTATTTGATAAGTTTTTAGAATATACAAAATGGGGTAGAATAATAGGCGTAGAAAATGCTGCTGATTTAAATAAGATAGTTTCAGAAGCCAAAATAAGTGAACTTATTAATCTTTCAGAAGCTCATTATGATGGGCAATTAGCTTCTATAGCAGATGAAATTTATAATAGTAAGAAAAATATAAAATTGGTTTTACTTGCGGGACCATCATCAAGTGGAAAAACAACAACATCTAAAAAATTAGATACTTATTTAAGAAGTAAAGGTTTTATAACTCATCCAATTGCATTAGATGATTATTTTACTGATTTAGATAAAAGACCTTTAGATGAAAATGGAAAACCTGATTTTGAATCTGTAAGAGCTTTAGATATAGATTTATTTAATAAGCAGTTAACAGAATTATTAGAAGGTAAAAAAGTTAGTTTACCAACATTTAATTTTGTATTAGGAAAAAGAGAATATAATGGTAATTATTTACAACTAGGAGAAAAAGATATAATAATAGTTGAAGGACTTCATGCTTTGAATGATGAACTTACTATGTCTATAAATAGAAATCAAAAATATAAAATTTATATAGCACCTTTAACACAAATGAATATAGATCACCATACTTATATTCATACAAGTAATATTAGAAAGTTAAGAAGAATAGTTAGGGATAGTAAATCGAGAGGGTATGGTGCTCGTGATACTATTAGAATGTGGCCCGAAATAAAAAAAGGGGAAAGAGAAAACATATATAAGTTTCAAGATGATGCAGATGTGGTTGTAAATTCCTCTTTAATATACGAAGTAGGAGTTCTTAAAACTTATGTTGAACCATTGCTGTTCAATGTAAATGAGGATGATCCAGAATATCCAGAAGCATTAAGACTTATAAATTTCTTAAGGAACTTTTTACCAATACCAAGTGATGATGTTCCTTTGGATTCAGTTTTAAGAGAATTTATTGGGGGAAGTTGTTTTAAAAATTAGAAAGAGGGAATAGATATGATAAGAGTCGCAATAAACGGATTTGGAAGAATAGGAAGATTAGTATTTAGAATAATGGAGGAAGATCCTAATTTTGAAGTTGTCGCAATAAATGATTTAACAGATGCAGAACAACTAGCATATTTACTTAAATATGATACCAATCATAGAAATTATAGAGTAGATGAAATAACTTTTGATGGTAATTTTATAGTAGTTGGAGACAGAAAAATAAGAGTATATTCAGAAACAAATCCAGCAAACCTACCTTGGGGAGAATTAAATATTGATGAAGTGTTTGAATGTACAGGTAGATTTACTGATAAAGAAAGCGCAAATGCACATATAACTGCAGGTGCTAAAAAAGTTATAATAAGCGCTCCAGCAAAAGGAGATTTAAAAACAATAGTATATAATGTTAATGAAGAAACATTAGATGGAAGTGAACAAGTTATAAGTGCAGCTTCTTGTACAACTAACTGTTTAGCTCCTGTACTTAATATTTTAGAAAAAAATATAGGTATTAAAAAAGGATTTATGACTACAGTACATGCTTATACAAATGATCAAGCAACACTTGATATAGCTCATAAAAAAGGTATAAATGCTAGACGTGGTAGAGCATGTGCAGCAAACATAATTCCATCATCAACAGGAGCAGCAAGCGCTATAGGCCTTGTTATTCCGTCTTTAAAAGGAAAACTAGATGGTGGGGCTTTAAGAGTTCCTGTACCTACAGGTTCAGTAATAGATTTAACACTTGAATTAAATAGAAATACATCAGTAGAAGAAATAAATAATTTATTTAAAATGTATGCTAATGAAACAGTAGGATTTACTATGGATCCAATTGTATCAAGTGATATTATAGGTTCACATTTAGGAGGACTTATAGACGGTCAACTTACTAATGTTGTTGAAGCAGATGGAAAACAACTTGTTAAAGTTGTTGCTTGGTATGACAACGAAATGAGTTATTCAGCTCAAATGGTAAGAACAGCTAAATATTTTGGAAATATTTAATTATGTTTTATATACAATTAATAGGAATATTGGGTTTTTGTATAGTAGTGTTGTCCTTTTATAAAAAAGAAACTACAACTATATTGCTTTATCAAGTAACATCTAACTTTATTTATGGTGTCCATTATTTCTTACTAGGTGGATTATCAGGCGCATTTTGTTGTGTGATTGGTATGGCTAGAAACGTAACTTTGATAAAGTGTAATAATAAAAAAATAATTTTACCAATATTTATAACAATATATTCTTTAATAACTTTAGTTTTTTATGAAGGTATATATTCTTTATTGCCTATGACTGCAAATTTATCATATTTAATAGGTATATCATATAAAAGTAAAAAAATATTGCTTAAAGGTGCACTTGTTAGTTCAAGTTGCTGGATATTGTATGCTGTATTTGTAAGTTCTTATGTAAGTATAGTAACTGAGTCAATACTTTTAATATCAAATGCAATACAGTTAATAAGAATAGTAAAAAATAAAAAGAAAGTTAATTAAAAAAACTTTCTTTTTTATTGTTTAAAACGTTTGTTTGTGTTATACTTATAATGGTGATAGTAATGTATGAATATATAAAAGGTAAAATTGTAAATCAAGAAAGTAATTATATAGTAGTAGATAATAATGGAATAGGGTATTTAATATATGTACCTAATCCATATTCATTTGAATTAGATAAAGAATATATAGTATATGTTTATCAACAAGTAAGAGAAGATGAACAAAGTTTATACGGATTTAAAGAAAAGCAAGAAAAAGAATTATTTTTAAAACTAATAGATGTTAAAGGATTAGGGTGTAAAATGGCACTTCCTATGCTTGCTACGGGATCTATTAGCGGTATTATGGATGCTATAGAAAGAGAAAATATTTTATATTTAAAGAAATTTCCTAAGATAGGAGATAAAGTAGCTAAACAAATAATTCTTGATTTAAAAGGAAAACTTAATACTAGCAATGTTGCTAGTACATCTAAAGATTACGATGAATTAATAGAAGTATTAAAAGGATTAGGTTATAAACAAAGTGATATAAATAAGATACTACCTTCTATAAAAACTGATTTAAATATAGAAGAACAAATTAAAGAAGCACTAAAATTAATGCTTAAATAGAAAGGAGAGCTTATGGATAGAGTAATAACTGAAGAAGAATTAGTAGAAGATTCTTTTGAAAAAAACATAAGACCAGATAGTTTAGAAGAATATGTTGGTCAAAGTGAAGTTAAAGAAAATTTAAATATATTTATAAAAGCAGCTAAGTTAAGAGAAGAACCTTTAGATCATGTTTTATTATATGGTCCTCCAGGTCTTGGAAAAACAACGCTTGCCTTTATAATTGCAAATGAACTTGGAAGTAATATAAAAACTGCAAGTGGACCTTCTATTGAAAAAAGTGGAGATTTAGCTGCGGTACTTTCTAATCTAGAACCGGGAGATGTGTTGTTTATAGATGAAATACATAGAATCCCTAGATTTGTAGAAGAAATTTTATATTCAGCTATGGAAGATTTTACTTTAGATATAGTAATAGGAACAGAAAATTCAAGTAGAAATATAAAAATAGATTTACCTCCTTTTACCTTAGTAGGGGCAACTACAAGAGCAGGAGATTTAACAAGCCCTTTAAGAGATAGATTCGGTATAATCAATAAATTAAATTATTATACAGTAGATGAATTAAAGAAGATTGCTATTAGAACTAGTAAAGTTTTAGAGTGTGTTATAGAAGATGATGCTGCAATAGAACTAGCTAGAAGAAGTAGAGGAACACCGCGTATTTGTAATAGGTTATTTAAAAGAGTTAGAGATTTTGCTATGGTTATGGGTAATGGAAGTATTGATTTAAATATAACTAAACTAGCTTTAGATAAGCTTAAAGTAGATGAATTAGGGTTAGATGAAACTGACTATAATTTACTTAAATCTATTATAGAAAGATTTAATGGTGGACCAGTAGGTATAGAAGCAATTGCTTCTTCAATTGGAGAAGAGCAAACTACAATTGAAGATGTATATGAACCATATTTACTTCAAACAGGACTTTTAAAAAGAACTACAAGAGGTAGAATGGTTACTGAAAAAGCTTATAATCATTTAGGTATTCCATATAAAGAAAAATAATAAAAATGTTGAATTTGAGCAGTATAATAAGGGTGATAGTATGAAGAAATTTGTTTCTTTAATTATAATCCTTCTTTTAGTTGGGTGTAGTAGTAAAGAAAAAAATAATATTGTAGAACAAAATAAAGAAGAAATAGTTGTAGAAGAAAAGGAATTAACAATAGAAGACTATCAAAATAATAAAGTGGATGAATTAGGTGAGGTTCCTATAATGATGTATCATGGTATACATAATAAAAATAATAGTGATACTGAGTATATAGGTGGTAACGTAGATAAAAATGGTTACCAAAGAACTAGTGAAGCTTTTAGAAATGATTTAGAGTTTTATTATAATCAAGGATATAGAATGATAAGACTTACTGATTATGTTGACGGTAATATTTATGTAGAATTAGGAAAAAGTCCAATAATATTAACTTTTGATGATGGATTAGAAAATAATATAAAAGTAACAGGATTAGATGAAAAAGGGAATATTATAATTGATCCCAATTCAGCAATAGGAATACTTGAAAGCTTTAAAACGAAATATCCTGATTATAATGTAACAGCAACTTTCTTTGTTAATGGTGGTTTGTTTCAACAAAAAGAATATAATGAAAAAATCTTAAAATGGCTAGTAGAAAATGGATATGATATAGGTAATCATACATATAGCCATGTTGATTTTACTGATGTAGATGGAAATGAATCCATTGAGCAAGTAGGTAGAGTATACGAACTTTTAGATAGCATAATTCCTGAAAAATATGTAAATATAGTTGCTCTCCCATTCGGTTCTCCATATAATTTAGAACATAATAACATGCAATATATATTTAATTCTAATTATAACAATAAAAATTATCAGACTAAATCAACTTTAAGAGTAGGTTGGAAAGCAGAAAGTTCCCCATATAATGTTGATTTTAATCCAAAGTTTTTAAAAAGAATTAGGGCATACGATAATAATTGTGAAGATTTTGATATAGAAATGAATTTTAAACTATTAGAAAATACTAGATATATTTCTGATGGAGATATAGATATAGTAGTTATTCCTTCAAGCAAAAGTCAATTATTAAATAAAAATGTAGAAAAACAAATTAAAATATATTAATTTGTTTCTAATAATAATTCCAAAATATTAAAAAGTGTGTTATACTATTGATAGTAAGCGAGGTTTTACTATGGATTATTACAAAAATCAAAGTTATTATGATATTTTAGGTGTTGAATCAACTGCGTCTATTGAAAGTATAGAAAAGGCTAAAAATAGACTAAAATTTGGTGATTCAGATTCTAGAGCTCCTTTTAGTATGTGGGATAAAATTGATGAAGCTTATGTAGTATTGTCTAATCCAACAAAAAGAAGTGAATATGATGCACAATTACAACAAACAGTTCAAGATAATGAACCAAAAACAAATAATAATATAGATAATAACATTTATTCAAGCTCAGATCATAAGATTCATTCACTTGTAAATAATGAAGAAGAAAAAAATAATTTATTAAAATTTAAAAAAATTATTGGTAATTTTGTTTTTGCATTACCAATTGGTGTATTAACAGTCCATAAAATTATAAATAAAATAGAAAATGGAGAATTATATTGTTTACAAGAAAAATTTGAAGAATGCGAAATTGAAGAAGTAAAGACTGAAGAATCACAACTAGAAGAAAAATATAGAAAAGAGTTAGAAGAAAACATTGATAGAAAATTAAGAAAATATTGTTTTAATTATGATTTAGAAATTGATAAATTAAGATATGAAAATCATATTGAATTGCTGAAAAGTAAAATAATGGTTAAAAAAAACCAAGTAATACAGAAAGGTGGATTATTAAAATATAAATTTGAGTTAAAAGCGTTAATAAAACAGTTAGAAATTTATGAAAAAAATTTGCAAATTGTTAAGGAAAAGATAAGTAAAAGTTATGAAACTCAGAAAAAACAAAAGTTAACTAAATTACATGAAAGACTATTTGAAGTAGATAAACTAATAAAATCGGGTGAAATGTTAAGTAATAAAAGGTCTTCTGCTCTAGTAAAATTGCAAATTAGAAAACGAAATTTAAAACAAAAACTTAATTTAAAAATCGATAAAGTAAAATCATCAAGAGATTGGTATGCGGTTTTTAAAGATAGTTTTCTATCAGCACAGGCAGAAACGGAAAGTTTTTTTGAAATTTTGGTTGACCCATTAGAAAATATTAAAAAACAAGAAATCGATAATAAAAAAGAGGGATATTATGGCTTTAAAAAATGATTTTTATAGTGAAGTATTTACAAATGAACAAAAATGGATAGAACTAATTAATGCTAAACTATTAAATAGTGTTTATTGTAAATTAACTTTGAAACCGTTTTATATAGAAAAAAAGAAACAATTAGAACAAGAATATAATTTAAAAAATAATAAAATTATAGAACAAGTTATACCTATATTAGAAGTGATAATAAATAAAATAGATTTATTAGAGGAAGCATATAATAATGGTGAAAATGTAGATATAAATTCTTTGATACCTCTTTTCTTAAGTGTTCAAATGAATAATATGTTACCAAAAAAGGAAAATGATATAATTACACCTTATGATAGACTTGATATAAAAAGGCAAGTTTTAGAAAATCAAATAAATAATTACGAAAGAAATGAATCATATAGCGAAGATTATATTTACGATGATTTTCCAGAAGAAGTAGTAAGGGTAAAATAAAAAACAACTATTTAAAGTTGTTTTTATTTTTCAGATTTATTTAAAGTTCTTTTTTCTCTAGCACTCATTCTAACTTTTGTACCATCTGCTAAAGTAACTAATTGTAAGTTAACTTTTTGCATATGTTTAGTAGCTCTGCAAGAGTGTGATCTTCTATTTCCAGATAATGGTTTTTTACTTGTTGATTTAACTGCCATAATATTCCTCCATTCAAAGTTTTTTTCCCTATGCCAATAAAGTTTATCATATTTTTAAAAATAAGTCAAATATTTTATAAAATTTTGTTTAAAATAAAAGTGATTTATAGTAAAATATATGTAGGAGGGATAATATGTATACACCACTTTATATAAAAACTGATAATAGTTTACAAACATCACTTATTAAAGTTAGAGAACTTATTGAGTTTGCCAAACAAAATAATATTAAATCCCTTACAATAACAGATAATAATATGTATGGAGTTATGGAATTTTATAAATTGTGTATAACTAATAACATTAAGCCCATAATTGGTTTAGAAGTAGAGTATAATGATAAAAAAATAGTACTTTATGCAGAGAACTATGATGGATACAAGAATTTGTTAAAGTTATGCACACTTCAATCAGAAAAAAAATTAGAAATACAAGATTTAGAAAAATGTTCTAGTGATTTAGTGTGTATAACTCCTTATGAAAGTTTAAATGTTTATAATGATATTAAAAGTTTTTATAAGAATATTTTTATAGGTTACAAAAAAGCAGAAGAATTAAATAATATAGATTATGATAATACAGTTTATATGAATGAAACGCTGTATCTAACTAAAGAAGATAGCAAATATATAAAATATATAGATGCAGTTAGAACGGGAGTAACTATAGATTTAGTTTCAAATAATAATTTAAATAATTATATTTTAACAGGAGAAGAATTTAATACTAAATTTAAAGAAAGTATAAATAATAATTATTTAATAAATGAACTTTGTAATTTAGAAATTCCGTTTAATCAAAAATTGATGCCTAAATTTATAAATGAAGATGGTGTAGATAGTTATACATATTTGAAGAAAAAATGTATAGAAGGTTTACGTTATCACTTCGGATCTACTGTAAAAGAGATATATAAAGATAGACTTAAATATGAATTAGAAATAATAAATAAAATGGGGTTTTGTGATTATTTCTTAATAGTTTCAGATTATGTTAAATATGCGAAAGATAATAATATAATTGTAGGAACTGGTAGGGGGAGTGCAGTTGGCTCTTTAGTATCATACTGTTTAAGAATTACAGATGTAGATCCAATAAAATATAACTTACTATTTGAAAGATTTTTAAATCCTGAAAGAGTGAGTATGCCTGATATCGATATAGATTTTGAACATGAAAAAAGAGAAGAAATAATTAACTATTGTATAGAAAAATATGGCAAGAAAAAAGTTGTTCCTATTATAACTTTTGGAACGTTAGGTGCTAAACAAGCAATAAGAGATGTTGGAAAATCTATGGATATAGAATTAGGTTTAATAGATGCTTTATGTAAGTTAATTGATTCTAGAAAAAATTTAAAAGAAAATTATAGTGATAATAAAAAAATAAAAGAATTATTAGAAAGAAAAGAAAATTTAAAAGAGTGTTATAAGATTGCTATGAAGTTTGAAGGATTAAAAAGACATACATCAATTCATGCAGCAGGAGTTATTATGTCTAGCATAGACTTAGATGAAATAATACCTTTAGATAAAAGTCATGATTTCTATCTTAGTGGATACGATATGACTTACCTAGAAGAAATTGGTCTTTTAAAGATGGATTTTCTTGCAATCAAATACTTAACTACAATACATAATATAATAGATAGTATAAATAGCGATTATAATTTAAATATTAAATTTGATGAAATACCTTTAAATGATTCTAAAGCTTTAAATATATTTAATAAAGCAGATACAATAGGCATATTCCAATTTGAATCAGATGGAATGATTAATTTTTTAAGAAAACTTAAAGTAACTAGTATGGATGATATATTTGCTGCTATAGCATTATTTAGACCTGGACCTATGCAAAATATTCCAACTTATATAAATAGAAAAAATGGAAGAGAAAAAATAGATTATTTAGATCCATCTTTAGAAAGTATATTAAAACCTACTTATGGAATAATGATATATCAAGAACAAATAATGCAAATTGCACGTACTATGGCAGATTACACACTAGGAGAAGCAGATATACTTAGAAAAGCTATGAGTAAAAAGAAAAAAGATATATTACTTGAAGAAAAAGAAAAATTTACTAGCCGTGCTATTAAAAAAGGTTATGAATTAAAGCTAGTAGATAGAGTATATGAACTTATGCTTAAGTTTGCTGAATATGGATTTAATAAATCTCATTCAATAGGTTATTCAATAGTTGCTTATAAAATGGCTTACTTAAAAGCTTATTATCCAAAAAACTTTATTACTTATTTACTTTCTATGGAAATAAATGATGATAAAAAAACAAAACAATATATATATGAAGCTAAAAAGAATAATATAGAAATACTTAAACCAGATATAAACTTAAGTGATAGAAAATATAAAATAGAAGATAAAGGTATAAGATATCCGCTTTCTAATATAAGAAATGTAGGGACTGGGGGTTCAGAACTTATAATTAAAGAAAGAGAAAATGGATTATATAGTGATATATTTGATTTTATAAAAAGGTGTTATGGTAAAAGTGTTACTAGAAAGACTTTAGAATCACTTATATATGCTGGTGTATTTGATTGCTTTGGTTATAATAAAAATACTCTTATAAATAATTTAGATACAATTATAAATTATGGTGAACTAATTAAGGATTTAGATAGAGAGTTTGCTCTACAACCAGAAATAACAAATTATGAAGAATATATTAAAAAAGAATTGATGGAACAAGAACTTAACGTATTTGGATTTTATTTAACTAATAACCCAATAACTGAAATAAAATTAAAATATAATAATATAGTTAATTTAAGTGAGATAAGTTCTTATTTTGATAAAAATATAAATATAATTGTATATGTAGATAAAATAAAAGAAGTAAATACTTCTAAAGGAGATAAGATGTGTTTTATAAGTGGTAGTGATGAATTATCTGCTGTAGATATAGTTTTATTTCCTAAAACTTATGAAAAATATAAAGATATAAACCAAGGAAGTATAATACTAGTAAAAGGTAAAGTAGAAAAAAGATTTGATAAACATCAAATTGTTGTCAATAGTATAGAAAAGTTATAATTTTATAACTTTTTTGTTTATTTTATTGAGGATAAATATTGAAAATGATATAATTATATTGAGTTTTAAAGATAGGGAGGGTTTATGAAACAAATAAAACATATTGGTGCTTATGGATTAATAATTAAAGATAATAAAATATTGTTAATAAAGAAAAAAGGTGGACCATATGATAGTAAATTAGATTTACCAGGTGGTACTATTGAATTTGAGGAATCAATAGAAGAAGCATTAAAAAGAGAATTATTAGAAGAGGTAGGAATTGAAACACTAGATTATAATTTATTTGATGTAGTATCTACTAATATAAAATGGACTTATAAAGATGAACTGGTAGAAACAAAACATATTGCTATATTATATTTAATAAAGGATTATAAAAATGATATAAAAGAACATATAGAAATAACAGAAATAAATGATGATTCAATGGGTGCGGAATATTTTGATATAAATAAATTAACAAAAGAACAACTATCTAATATTGCTTTATTAGCTCTTAAAAAACTTAATTATATGTAAAAATTGTATAAAAAAGATAATAAAACGCAATTATTATCTTTTTATATAAGACTTTGTCAAAAAAAATAGGTAAAAAATGTTTCATTTTTAACAGAAGTGTGTTAAAATGTTTATAGTAGACGTTAGAATTGGAGGAATAAACATGGGTTTTATTAAAAACTTGTTTGATAAAGATGAAGTACAAACAGGAAATGGAAATGAATACTATGATATAAGTACAGAAGAAGCTGTTACTGAAGAAGGTGGAGCTAAGATGATTCTTTTAGAACCACGTGCTTATTCAGAAGCTCAACAAATAGCAGATCATTTAAAGAAAAGAAATACTGTAGTTGTAAATCTTAAAAGAGTTACTAGTGATCAAGCTAAAAGAATTATGGATTTTTTGAGTGGAACAATATATGCAATTAAAGGTAACATTCAAAAAATAGGTAGTGGAATTTTCTTATGTACACCAAATAACATAAATGTACAAGGAAAAATAACTGATGAAACTGAAAAAGAAACTAAAGATAAAGATGATGAAAATATAAATTACGAATGGTAAAAAAATACTTGAAAAAGAATATTAATTGTGCTATTATATAAAGCACAACGTTTGAGGGATGCTTATGGATAATAAAACGTTTAGAAATTATACTCCTGAGCAAGTAGATCAATTTTTAGACCAAGTTATTAAACAAGTAGAAAGAATGATAGAAGACAATAAGGCTAAGAATAGAGAAATTGCTTTAAGAGATAAGAAAATTGAAGAATTAAGTAAAATAGTTGAAGGTACTGCAAATATGCAACAAAGACTTGCTCAATATGAAAGAATGGAAGGTACACTCAATAGAGCAATTATGATGGCACAAAAAACATCAGATCAAATTAAATCTAATGCTCATAGAGAAAGTGAAATAATTTTGAATGATGCTAAAATGAATGCTAGTCGTATTGTAAACGAATCGTTATTAAAAGCAGAAAGAACGGAATTAGAAGCAGAGATGCTAAAAAGAAATGTAACAATCTTCAAACGTAAATTAAGAGGTCTAATAGAGGCTCAACTAGAAATGGTTGACGATATTGAAAAAGTAGAGTTTTAAAGTAAATGATAGAGACGGTATAATAGGAGTTTTTAAGAGAGTCTAAGTTTGGTGAGATTAGATAAAATGAATATTATATAGATCACTCTAGATACTTTTAATGGATAAGATTAAAACGAGTAATGAACGTTATATCATTTAAAGTGCATAATACTATTATGAAATAGGGTGGTACCGTGGTTAATTCACCCCTATGTTTATAATAGTTTTTTTATTTTTAGGGAGGTGTAGTTATGAATACTGAAATAGAAGTTAGGATATTAAATATTGATAAAGAAGATTTAATATCTAAATTAGAAAAAAATAATGCAGATTTTATAGGTGATTGGTTACAAATACGTTATGTATATGATTTTAATCCAGTTGATCCACATAGATGGATTAGACTTAGAACAAATGGTATTACAAATACACTTACAATAAAAGAAGTACACGATAAAACAGAATTAGGAACTAAAGAATTAGAAATAGAAGTTAGTTCGCTTGAAACCGCTCATCAAATACTTGAAAAATTAGGTTATAAAAGAAGAAGTATACAAGAAAATAAAAGAATACGTTATATTTTAAATGATGTAGAATTAGATATAGATACTTGGCCTGGACTTAATACTTATGTAGAGTTTGAAGCTAATTCATTAGATAAAATAAAAGAGGTTATAAAATTACTTGGATTTGATTACAAAGATGCTATAACAGATGATGCTCAAGACATATATATGAGCATGGGCTATACTCAAGAAGACTTAAATAATTTAAAATTTTAGGGGGATATTATGCAAACATTTAATGAAAAAATATTGGAACTAAAAAAATTAAGAAAAGAAATAAATCAAGATATTAATAAATTCAATGAAAGAATAGTTAATTGCTCAACATTTTATACATATCATATAGTTGAGATACTTATTGACATTATTAGAGTTTATGAGGGCAAACAGTTTAAATTAGCTGAGTATCGTTATCATCCAAAACCAGAAAGATTAATAATAACAGAAACAGCTATGTTATTGCTAAATTATAAAAAACAAAGTTTTTTAGATCAAGGAACTTGTCACAAAGGTAAGGTATATGCTCTTCAAAAACATGGGGATGGTATCGTTTTAAATTGGGATGTTAAAAGTGCAAATAAAAAAAGTGTGAAATTTTATGATGTTAATCATGTAAATGAATTAGTGCCTAATATAAAATTAAATAAATTCCCATATATAAAAGAGTTTATTGATTTTGTTATTTCTTATCGAATTAATAAAGGTTTAGAAGAAGATATTTCTATAGGCTGTTTAACAAAATTAAAAGAAGAATTCATAATATGTAATTCGGATAATATAAAACAATATCATGAAACAGTAAAAAATAGAGAAGAAGAAAAAATGCAAAAAGAGATAAATGAAAATAATAAATATCGTAATAAAAGATTACAAAAAATATTAAGAAAACCAATAGGAGGTAATTATGAATTTTGAAGAATTAGATAAGAGAAAAGCTAGTGAAGTAGAAGGTAGTTTAACTGAAAAGTTTTTAAATGAAAATCTACTAAATAAAACAATAGAAAATAGAAAAGATAATGAAAACTTTGTATTCTTTGATGGACCTGCAACTGCTAATGGTATGCCAGGAATACATCATATGCTTGCTAAGTTACTTAAAGATACTTTCTGTAAATATAAAACAATGAAAGGTTATAGAGTACTTAGAAAAGTAGGATGGGATACTCATGGATTACCAGTAGAAGTTCAAGTTGAAAAAGAACTTGGATTTAGTGGTAAAGGTGATATTGAAAAATATGGTATAAAAGAATTCAATGAAAAATGTAGAGAAAGTGTATGGAAAAATGAAAAAGCATTCACTGAATTTACAAATAAAATGGGACAATTTATAGATTTAAAAAATCCTTATATAACATATAATAATGATTATATTGAAACTGAATGGTGGATATTAAAGAAATTCTTTGATGCTAATTTAATCTATAATGGACTTAAAATATTACCATATTGTCCTAGATGTGGTACTGGTCTTGCAAGTCATGAAGTTGCTCAAGGCTATAAAGAAATAACTGTTAATACAGTAACTGTACCATTTAAAGTTAAAGATCAAGATAATACTTATTTACTAATTTGGACAACAACTCCATGGACACTTATGTCAAATGTTGCTGCTTGTGTAAACCCAAATGAAAAATATGTAAAATGTTTATCAAAAGGATATAACTTCATAGTAGCTGAAAAATTAGCTCATAAAGTACTTGGAGATGAATTTGAAGTAGTAGAAGAATATACTGGAAAAGACTTAGAATACTTAGAATATGAACAATATATGGATTTCTTAAGTGTTAATAAAAAAGCATTCTTTGTAACATGTGCTGATTATGTAACTATGGCAGATGGTACAGGTATCGTTCATATAGCGCCTGCATTTGGTCAAGATGACTATGAAGTAGGATTAAAATATGACTTACCAGTATTAAATCCAGTTGATGAAAATGGGTGCTATACAGATGGTCCTTGGAAAGGTCGATTAGTAGTTGATAGTGAACTTGAAATAGAAATAATTAAAGAGTTAGCTAGTCAAGATAAAATATTTAAAAAACAAAAAATGGTACACAACTATCCACATTGTTGGAGATGTAAAACACCACTTGTATATTATTCTAAACCAAGTTTATATATAAAAGTTACTGATTATAAAGATAAAATTATTGAAGCTAATAAAACTGTTAACTGGTATCCAGATTATGTTGGAGAAAAAAGATTTGGTAACTGGTTAGAAAACTTAAATGACTGGGCAATTTCTAGAAATAGATATTGGGGTACACCTATTCCTTTATGGGAATGTAGTTGTGGTCATAAAGAAATGATTGGATCTCGTGAAGAATTAGTTGAAAAAGCAATTGAAGATATAGATACTTCTATAGAACTTCATAGACCATATGTTGATGATGTACATATTAAATGTAGTAAATGTGGTAAAGCTATGACAAGAATAAAAGATGTTATAGACTGTTGGTTTGACTCAGGAGCAATGCCTTTTGCTCAGGTACACTATCCATTTGAAAACAAAGAATTATTCGAAAGTCAATTCCCAGCTGATTTCATTAGTGAAGGTATAGACCAAACAAGAGGATGGTTCTATTCATTACTTGTAATTTCAACATTCATAACAGGAAAAAGTCCATATAAAAATGTACTTGTAAATGACTTAGTAACAGATAAACATGGTCATAAAATGCATAAGAGTAAAGGAAATGCTATTGAACCATTTACAGTATTAGAACGTTATGGAGCAGACCCAATTAGATGGTATATGCTTTATACTTCACCAGTATGGACACCACTTAGATTTGATGAAGATGGAGTTAAAGAAGTAAGTTCTAAATTCTTTAGTACATTAAAAAATACTTATACATTCTTTAGTATGTATGCTAATATCGATAATATCGATCCTAAAGAATATGAAATTAAATATGAAGACTTAGAAGAAATAGATAAATGGTTAATTTCTAAATATAATAAATTAGTTAAAAATGTAACTGAATCTATGGATAAATATGATGCAACAATTGCTACAAGAGAAATCCAAAACTTTGTTTCAGAAGATTTATCTAACTGGTATATAAGAAGAAATAGAAGAAGATTCTGGGCTAGTGAGAATGATACAAGTAAACTTGCTGTATATAAAGTAACATACGATATATTAGTAGGTATTTGTGAACTTATCGCTCCAATCGCACCTTTTGCTTCAGAAGAAATATATACTAAATTAACTGGTAAAGAATCAGTACATTTAGCTGATTATCCAACATATAAAGAAGAACTAATAAATGAAAAAATTGAATCTAGAATGGATTTAGTTAGAGACTTAATTAGTCTTGGTAGAAATATTAGAGAAGAAGTTAAAATAAAAGTTAGACAACCATTAAGTGAAGCTTTAATAGATGCTAAAAATGAAGATTTAATAAGTGACTTAGTTGATTTAATTAAAGAAGAATTAAATGTTAAAGAAGTTAGATTTATTAAAGATGTTGAAAACTATATGAACTTTACTGTTAAACCAAACTTTAAAGAAGTAGGTAAAGTATTTGGACCATCTATTAAAGAATTCCAAGAAAAATTATTATCTTTAAATAGTAGTGATATAACTAAACTACAAAGTGGAGAAGTTATAAAAATGACTGTTGGAGAAAAAGTTTATGATGTAGATAGTAATTATGTAGACATCAGAACAAATTCAAAAGAAGGATTCGATGTTGCTACTGATACAAATAACTTCATAATCTTAAATACTGAACTTACTAATGATTTAGTTATGGAAGGTATCGCAAGAGAACTTATTTCTAAAGTTCAAAACTTAAGAAAAACTAAAGACTTTGATATAGCTGATAGAATTACTTTATATTACAATGGTGATGATGAAGTAACTGAAGCTGT
>JAZRAM010000064.1:0-3582 GCA_045634565.1 Bacilli bacterium | reverse complement strand
ATGAATATCCAAAGTACCATTTAAAAACGGAGAACCAGCACAACCTGTACCATATTTTTTTATTGCTTCAATACTTGCTTCTTTAATTTTAGGGTGATTAGTTAATCCTAAATAACTATTTGAACCAAACATCAATACTTTTTCTCCTCGCATTATAACTTCTGTATCTTGCTCGCTTGAAATAGGTCTAAAATATGGATAAATACCTAATTCCTTTACTCTTTGCGGTTCGTTGTATAACGATAATTTTTTACGTAATTGCTTCATATATTATTTATCTCTCGTTAATTTTTCTTTAATTTTATCAAATAATTGACTACAACCTATTCTAAAATAGTTGTTATTAAAATCTGAAGTAATGAACTTTTTATATAAATTAGTATATAAAATAGCTTCTTCTATCATTCTGATTCCTCCTGCTACTTTTACAGATTTCAAAACATTGGTTTTACGATAATACTGCCTAAGAGCAAGCATCATTACTGAAAAAGAATAAATATCTGCTCCTTTTTCTATTTTTCCTGTTGAGGTTTTGATAAAATCTGCACCATTTTCTAAACATAAAATAGAAGCTTGCATAATATTTTGAAAGCAAGATAACTCCCCTACTTCTAAAATAACTTTTAAAACAATGTTTTTATCTGCCAAATTAAGCAAATCTTTTATCTCCCTTATCTCTTGAGCTGCTTTCTCTTTATTCTCATCAAAAAATAAACCTCTATTTAAACATATATCTATCTCATCTACATTGTTTTCTATTGCATATTTTATTTCTTCTTTTTTCACACTCAATGGAACTTGAGAATGAGGAAATCCTGCTGCAACAACTACTGATTTTATCTTTTTTGATGGTTTACAATCATTTATTTGCGATAAGAATGGAGAATAACAACAAATCCCTCCTACATAATAATTATTTGATTTACAGGTTAAAACACTATTTTTTACAAATTCTGTAATCGTTTTATTATTATCTGTTGATTTTAAAGAAGTTAAATCTAAATATTGTATTAAGTTAAATAAATCCTCTTCGGAATAATTTGATAATTTATTAGATATAATTATCTCATCTATAGATTTTTTAAATTCATCTACCCTATTATTATAAATAAACTCTAATAATTTATCTTCATTTTCGATTTGATTTATACTTTTCATTACTCTCAAATTTTATCTTGTTGTATTTGGTTAAATGTCCTTTTTGAAAAAGTAGGAATATACACTAATTTTCTTGTAGTTTTTGGTATTATTCTTCTCAATAAATATCTTTTATACCATGATTTTGAGTTCATTTTCTTCCGCTTTAAAAAGAACTTTTTAAGACTAATTATCAATAAGTTATCCTCAAAATCTAATATTTTATTTTCAAAGAAAAATTTCCTGTTTTCAAGAATTAAATCTGGTATTGAAAGATTAACAGGACAAACACTTGAACAATTTCCACAAAGTAAGCAATTGTAACTTAAATGTTTATAATTTTCATAATTTTCTAAGTAAGGTAACATAACGTTTGCAACAGGTCCGGTTATTGTATTAGAATAAGGTTCATCTTTTATAGACTGATAAACCGGACAAACCTTCTTACAAGCTCCGCAATCTATGCAAGATAAAATTTTTCTTTGTTCTTTGAAAGCCAATAGATTACTTCGTGAATTATCTACTATGAAAACGTATGTTTCTTTATTAGTATCAAATGCTGAAGGAGTAAAAATATTTGACAATATAGGAAAAGAAGTATTTTTTTTATAAATTGAAAATATATGTGTAAATATATCAATATCAGATATATTACAAATAAATTTGTTAATTGGCAGTATACATATTTTAATTTTAGAATCTAAAAATAATTCCATTTCAAAAACAGAATCAAATACCGAAAACATACTTGCAGTATCAACAACTGCCAAATCAGGAGAAAGAATAGAACATTTGTTTTCCTTTGAAAATGAAGATATTCCTTCATTTTTTAATGTTTCTTTTAATCCTAATTCTTCTGTAAAATTAGAAAAAAAAGCATTAACGGACTTTATTTTTTTATTACTTAAAAGATCAAGTAATTGTTCCGTAAAGTCCTCATAAGATAAACACCAATTAATTTTTCCTTTATTTGAAAGAAGATTTTTTTCAAATAGAAGAAGATTATCAACTATATTGTTAATGAATTTTTGTCTAACTCTATAAGCTTGATTTTTAAGTTTATCTATATCATTAAATGTTGAGTGAATCGTACTTTTAGGATTAAATACCTCAAAATCAGAGTTATTTAAATTTCTATTACAAATATGTAAAAAACTTTTGTATTCACTCGTATTCATTAAAGAAAACTTATTTAATAGGTATTTTTTCTACTCTTTTTTGATGTCTTCCACCTTCAAATTCAGTGTTTAAATAAGCCTCAACTATTGAAAGTGCTTTTTCTTTTGAAATAAAACGAGCTGGTAATGAAATAATATTTGCATTATTGTGTTGTTTAGCTAATTGAGCTATTTCTTCCTCCCAACAAAGTGCACATCTAACATTTTGATACTTATTTGCAACCATAGAAACTCCATTTGCACTACCACACATTATGATTCCAAATTCAAAATTTCCAGCATTAATTTCTTTAGCCAAAGGATGAATCATATCAGGATAATCCACAGAATCAGAAGTATAAGTTCCAAAATCTTTAATTTCTAATCCTCTTTCAATAAGAGCAGATTTAAGAAATTCTTTTAGTTCAAATCCGGCATGATCACAAGCCATAGGTATTACTTTACTCATATTTTAAAAATTTAGTTATTATAATCTCGCAAAGATAACATTTTTTTAAGAATTATTTCTTAGATTTTTTAAATTTTTTCAATGATTTTATAAAATATTTCTTTGAAAAAATAAAATTTTTCTTTAAAAAAAATCACTAAAACATTTCAACAATTTTTTTGTTAAGAAGTTGTTAAAAGCATGATAATATATCTTTATAATTATCCACTTGTTAATATCTACCCTTTAATTAACAAGAAAATAAACACTTTATTAACACAATTTTACATTTAAATTTATAAAATTTTATCAACAAAAAGGTGAAATTAAATATTTGTTAATAATTTAGATAATTTACTGATATATACAAAATTAAAATGTAGATAAATTGTCTTGTTTTGTTAATAAAAAGACGTATATTTGCAATAATTTTTTTGTGAGATTTTTTTTCAACAAATTTCACATAGCTATAATAAATCATTATAAATAAAAAAAAATAATAATTATGGATAAAAAGCTTTTTTTTGAAAAAGTTGAGAAATTAAAAAAAGAAAAAAATATTGTAATATTAGCACACTACTATTGCTTACCTGAAATACAAGAAGTTGCTGATTATGTAGGAGATAGCTTAAATTTAGCTCAAATAGCTAAAGAAACAGAAGCTGATATAATTCTCTTATGTGGAGTACACTTCATGGGAGAAACAGCAAAGATACTTAATCCTAATAAAAAGGTAATAATACCAGATTTTAATGCAGGTTGTTCACTTGCAGACTCTTGTAAATATGAAGAATTTAAAGCATTTAAAGAACAATATCCTGATCATATCGTAATATCTTA
>JAZRAM010000063.1:0-1533 GCA_045634565.1 Bacilli bacterium | reverse complement strand
AATTTTGCAACTTGTTTTCCTTCTCCTATAGCTTTTACTTCAGGGTCTCTTACTATTCTTCCAGTTAATATTAATTTGTTCATAATTGTTCTCCTATTTTCCGAGCAGGGCGTCACCATACTCACCTTATATTATTTTTATTATATATTTATTATTTAAAACAAAAAAATCCCACACACGGGGATACCTATTTAGGTTAAAACCAGGGCTAGGCTAGGCCCAATCTATAATAATATTACTATGTGTGAAGTAATATTATTGGCATATAAAATCAAATAATGCTTCTGCGTTTTCGTCGTCTATAAATTCTTCTGGACTTGCTACTTTAACTGAACTGAAGTTTTCTATATGTGCTATTAAATCTGCATCTTCTAATGCTGTTGCAAGATAAGCTGCATATGCTCTAGCTAAACTATGTTTCATATAATCAAATCTTTGTTCATAAGCATCTAATGCATCATATTCCATAACGAATAAACCTATCATTTCAGCATCTTCTTCTGCTATGCCAGCATTTATTAATCTAGTATACATAGGTGTTATATCTACTTCTTCATCGTCATCGTTTAATACTACTTTAACTATTTCTGCATCAGCTAATGGATCTTCCTCTTCTTCTAAAGCATCTTCTTCTTGTTCTGGTAATACTGCTTCAGTTTCTGCTGTTACATGTGGTGGTTCTTCAACTATTTCTTCTTCCTCTTCTAATACTTCTTCTTCAACTAACTCTTCTTCTACTGGCTCTTGTACTTTAGCTTTATCATTTAATAATGCATCGCTAGGATTTACGCATACTGCACCAGCTTGATTTGATACAGCACACATATCAATGAATAATTGTATATATTGTCCTCTTACTTCTGCTCTGTCTGCTACATCTTTAATAGCTTCAACCTCTTCTGCCATTATATCTAATTGTTGTTTTACATATTCTAATTGTTCTTTGTTCATCATATTAATACATCTCCTTAAATTATATTTTTATATAAAAAAGGGTAGCTTATGCTACCCCATTATTATTCTGCAGATTGTTGTTTAACTCCTTCTTTTTTTATAACGTCTACTGTTAAATCATCACGTACTATTATTTTTGCTACTGTTTTGTCTCCAGGTACAGCGAATTTAGTTTCAAATAATATATCTTCCATTACTGTTCTAAGTGCTCTAGCTCCCATTTTTCTAGCTTTAGCTCTTTGTGCTATTAAATGTAAAGCACCTTCTTCAACTTCGGATTCTATTCCATCCATTTTGAATTCTTCTTTATATTGTTTTATTAAAGCATGTTTAGGTTCAGTTAATATTTTAACCATAGCATCTTCACTTAATTCACTGTATACAGATAATAATGGACATCTTCCTATAACTTCTGGTATTATACCAAATTTAACTAAGTCATCAGGTATAACTTGAGATATAGTTTCATTGTAATTTATAACATCTTTAGATTCTGGTTTACCCATTATACCTATACCAACGTTACCTTTTTTAAGTCTCTTATTTATTATTTCTTCTAAGCCAACAAATGCTCCACCT
>JAZRAM010000062.1:0-2573 GCA_045634565.1 Bacilli bacterium | reverse complement strand
ATTTCACTAACTATTTCTTCATTTTCATATATTTTTTTACCTAAATAATTTTCTATATTTTTTATTGTAAAAATTAATTTTTTATTACTTATTACTTTATCAGTTACTATTTTTCTAACTATTTTAGATATAAGTCTTTCTAACTCTCTAAGTCCTGATTCTTTAGTATAATATCTAATTACATTAAGTATTTCATCATCACTTATTTTAATATTACCTATACCATGTTTACTACATATAGTAGGTATAATATGTTTTTTAGTTATTTCTAACTTATCTAATTCAGTATAACCATTTATATTTATTATTTCTAATCTATCTCTTAATTCATTAGGTATATTATCTATATTGTTAGCAGTAGTTATAAATAGTATATTAGATAAATCATATTCTTCTTCTAAATAATTATCTTTAAAATATTTATTTTGATTAGAATCTAATACTTCAAGTAAAGCACTTCTAGGATCTCCTTTATAAGTATTACTCATCTTGTCTATTTCATCTATTAAGAATACTGGATTAGAACTTTTAGCCCTTCTAATACCATCAATAATTTTACCAGGACTAGATCCTATATAGGTTCTAATATGCCCTTTAATTATTGCTTCATCATCTACTCCACCAACACTTATTTTAACAAACTTTCTACCAATAGCTTCAGCAATTGAATAAGCAAGAGTTGTCTTACCTACCCCGGGTGGACCTACTAAACATATTATTGGTGTATCAACACTACTAGAATGTTTTTTTACAGCTAAATATTCTATAATTCTTAGTTTAACTTCATTTAAATCATAATGTTTTTTATCTAAGTTTTCTCTTATTAATTTAAAATCTTCTATATCAGTTGTAGTATTATTCCAAGGAAGACTAAGCATAAAATCTATATAATTTCTAACTATACTAAATTCAGGAGACATACTAGACATATTTTCATATCTATCTATCTCATATATTATTTTATCTTTTATCTCTTCGCTTGCATTTAATTCTTCTACACTTTTTCTTAAATGTTCTATTTCTTCTTCTTTAGGAGATATTTCTCCTAATTCACTTTTTAACAATTTAATTTTTTCTTTTAAATAGAAATTCTTCTCATCATTATCAAGTTCTTTTTTTACCTTTGTATCAATACTTTTTTCTATGTTGAATAATTGTTCTTCTTTATACATATCTTCAAGTATCATTTCAACTCTTTTTACTGGATTTGTTTCAAGTAAATATTCTAACTTTTTAGATATTTCTATTGGAAGATAATTAACTATAATATCTGTTATTTTATTTAAATCAGTTGTATCAGATATTAAAGATAGTAAACTATTACTCATATAAGGAACTTTATTTATATAGTTTTCTAACTCTACATTTAATTTTCTAAGTAATCCTTTATTAGTTTCTTCATCTATATATTCACTTCTTATTGATGAAACAATTGACTCTAAAGAATCTTTACTTATATTTAAATATTCAAGTACTTGAGCCCTTTTAACGCCTTTTAAAACTATTCTAACCTTCCCGTTAGGAAGTTCTAATTTACGAGTAATATGAGCGATTGTACCAATATTAGGTAGTTCATTTATAATTATATTTTCATCAATACCGCTTTGAGTTACTATAAGTAAGTTATTATCGTGAAATAATTCAGATTCTTCTATTATACTTTTACTTACTTCATCTTCAAACTCTAATTTAATTTCAGCTTCAGGCAAAATAATAGTGCCTTTTAATACGATAACTGGTAAATTAAACTTCATTAAAAGACACCTCCTGTAAATTGTTTTTTATTATAGTGAAACAAAATACAAAAGTCAATAAAAAAGGAGCTTTTTTATAAATATTTTTAGAAAATAAAAAAAGCAATTCAAATTACATTGAATTGCTTAATTTATATTTATAATTTTATTGGATTTCAGAAGTTGAGATAGTTATAACCGGACGAACACCATATTCACTATCGTGAGGAAAGAGCATTTCATACCATTCGGAATCCACTATAACCACTAATTCTTCCCAGCCAGAAGAACCAGTCCAATAACCTGTTGAATTTACCCATTCTGGCGCATCAGTGCAAGAGCTGTCATCCCAAGAACATCCTAAATATTCTAATTGTTCATAGCTTATCAATGTGGCACTTGCACTCCCCACTCCATTTTCTTTTAGATACGTTTCATATGCACTTACATATTGATGTAAGTATGAATTTTCGTCATATATAAATGCAAACCCTTGAGATTTTTTTTCGTATTTTGGTAAAAAATCATGATTTTCATCGATCCAATAACATTTTGTTGAAAACGGTACCATTCCCTCAAAAGTAGAGTCTACATCTACATTTCCTTTTGCTAATGGGCTTTGGATTCCTGTTGGATTTTCCAATGGCGCACATACCCAACCTTCGTCACCATATTCATCAAATCCATCGAAACATTTAGTTCCAACATATAAATTATACATTGCTAACATAGACATTCCTTCTGTTGTATCTTCATCTGCATCTTCTATTACATAGAATTGTTCTGTTGATTCTTCAAATGTACATGTTACTACATCCCCTACTGAGTATTTTCCGTTTG
>JAZRAM010000061.1:0-8731 GCA_045634565.1 Bacilli bacterium | reverse complement strand
ATTATTTAAAAAATATAAAAGAAAATAAAGTATTAGTAATAGGAGATATTTTAGAATTAGGTAAACATTCTAAAAAAATACATAAAAAAATAAATAAAAAAGTAAAGAAATTAAAAGAAAAAGAAGTTTATACAGTAGGAGAATATTCTAAAAATATAAATGGCAAACATTTTAATAATGTAGAAGAACTTATAGAATATTTTAAAATCAATAAAATAGAAAATAGTTGGATATATGTCAAGGGATCTAGAAGAATGAATTTAGATAAATTTATTATTTTTATTACAAATTAAAAGAGTATTTTTATTTAAACACTCTTTTTTGTATTTCTTCTTGAATTTCGTTTCGTTTCTTTTCACTTAAGAAGTTTTTTATAAAATAATTTTCTAATATAATTAATCTTCTATCATATATTCCAAAAAAAATTGACATTTTTTCTTTAATTTCTTCTGTTTTGTTGCATTCACCAAAAATTTTGGCTGCTTCAAAGTTAGGGTCTACAGAAAACATAAATAATATGAATTTTTCCGCTTCACTAGAAATTCCGTAACCCTTAGGATTAGTTTTTATACGGTTCATTAATTTTACATATCTACTAATTCTATTAAAATGTATATTTTCGTTATTATAAAAAGCATTTAATGTTTTTGAAATGTTTAATAGTTGAGTTAATTTTTCTTTGTTTATACCTTTAAAATTAGCGCCATTTAAATTTTTGTAAAATGAGTCTATATCTGTTTTAAAACTTAATTGATACTCAAAATTATTTGGATGTTTTCTCATAATATTTCTCCTTTGACAGATAATATTATACTTTAAAATTGATAAAAGTCAAATCATTTACTTATTTTAGGTAAGGTGCTATAATAAGTGTGTTTAAGGAAGTGACTTATGAAAATAAAATATGAATTATTAAACAATGATACTAAAACAAATGCTAGATATGGTTTACTACACACTAACTATGGAACATATGAAACACCTATGTTCATGCCTGTTGGAACACAAGCAACAGTAAAAACTTTATCTCCTGAAGAGATAAAAGAAATGGGTAGTGGAGTAATACTTTCTAATACATACCACCTATGGCTTAGACCTGGAGAAGATATAGTTGATAAAGCAGGTGGACTTCATAAGTTTATGAATTATGATGGACCAATACTTACTGACTGTGGTGGCTTTCAAGTATTTAGTTTAATAAAAAATAAAAAGAAAGATATAACAGAAGAAGGAGTTAGATTTAAAAGTCATATAGATGGTAGAGAATTATTCTTAACTCCAGAACTTTCTATTCAAATACAAAATAAATTAGATAGTGATATAGCTATGAGTTTCGATGAATGTATACCATATCCTGCTACTTATGAGTATGTAAAAGCATCTACAGAAAGAACTCTTCGTTGGGCAAAACGTGGCAAAGATGTATTTAATAATGAAAGACAATCTTTATTTGGTATAGTTCAAGGTGGAGAGTTTGAAGATTTAAGAAAGTATAGTGCAGAGGAAACTGTTAAAATGGATTTTGATGGTTATAGTATAGGTGGTACTAGTGTTGGAGAAGGCAAAGACACTATGTATAAAATGATTGATTATGCAATACCTTATTTACCAGAGAATAAACCAAGATACTTAATGGGAGTAGGAGATCCACTTGATATTATAGAAGGTGTAATTAGAGGAGTAGATATGTTTGACTGTGTACTTCCAACTAGAATTGCTCGTCATGGTAATGCATTTACTAGAAATGGTAAAATTAATATTAAGAATGCTAAATATAAAGAAGATTTTACTCCAATAGAAGAAAACTGTGATTGTTATGCTTGTAAACATTATACTAAAGCATACATAAGACATTTAATAGTTGCTAATGAAACATTTGGACAAAGATTACTTTCTATACATAATATTAGATTTTTAACTAAATTAACTGAAGATTTAAGGATAGCTATAAAAGAAGATAATATACTTGAATATAAGGAAAAATTTATAAAAGAATATTGTGGTAAAAATGAGGATAATAAAAAATAAATATCATTTAATATAAAGTGGATACATTTAACTTAACATTTTATAATCCATTTAAAACATAAATTCTTTAATAACATTACGGAAATATATAAGACTGTTAAAATGTAAAATAGACAGTCTTTATTATTTAAAATATAAAAATAAAGTAGAAATAATTTTAATATCGTGATATACTTTATACAGAATAGGAGAGATGAAAAATGAAAAAAGGTTTTACCTTAATAGAACTATTAGCGGTAATAGTAATACTAGCGATAATAGCGTTAATCGCAGTGCCAATAATATTAGAAATAATAAATGATGCAAGAGAAGAAAGTAATAAAAGAAGTGTAGAGTTATATGCAAATGCTGTAAGAAATGGTATAGCAGCACATCAACTAAGAACAGGAAACGAAGTATTACCTGGGACATACACCAAAGATAATAAATTACCATTTGAAGTAGAATATGATGGTGATGTAGACTGTACAAGTATAATAATATCAGATGATAGTAAAGTATCATTATTAGGATGTACAGTAAATGATTCAGAAAAACAATATAGTTATGGAATAGAACAAGGTGAAACACCAGATATAGGAGCACTTCCTAGAGAAGATGCAGGTAAAATGAGTATTTGTAGTCCAGTAGAAGAACAATTATATCCAACAAGACAACCATTAGAAATAGGATATAAATATGAATGTGATGTAGATCCAAATGAGGATGGTTATGACCAATTGTTCTATGTGTTAAGTTATGCTGATGAAAATGGAAATATTACAACAGATAAAGCTGCTGCTAAATCAATAAATTTAATAATGGATCAAAATATAAATAGTGATGGAACACCAGCAGGTATGGTAGGTGTAATGAAAGCAGAAAATCCAAACAAATATAATTTAGTACCTTGGATAACAAAAGAGGACTATACAAGTAAAGAAATAGGTGGATCTCCAGAATATTGGGATTTAGTAGATGAAGAGAACGGTAAATACGAAGCAGGAGCTAATGATAAAGGACCAATCACAGCAATGAATTTTTTACAAGAAGCAACAAAAAAATGGATAAATGTTAATTTACAAACAAAAAGTACATTTAATAATGGTTGGGGATATGATATTCCACTTCCAAAAACATACAAAGCAAATGCAAGATTGCCATATGGTAGTGAAGTAGAAGAAGATTATGAAATTGGTTATTTATTTGGCTATTTAGTTGAAGGTGAAGCAAGAGGTTATTGGGTAGATTCTGGTGTTAATAATGATAGTGCGTTGCGTACAACACCTCATGGTACTTTATACTATACTAATGTTAGTTGTGACACTGACTATGGTGTGCGCCCAGTTATAAATTTATCAATTTAAAATATAAAAGACATTGTAAAATAATGTCTTTTTTTGTTATATAATTTGACTTTTTTATAAAAATAAGTATAATACTATCAGGTGATTGAAATGGAAGAAAATGCATTAAAAGATTTTGAAACACTTAATGAATTTACAGAAAAATATTTAAAAGTTAATAAAAGTAGTAATTGTTATTTAGTAAGTAAAAATGGTGAAAAATTTGTTACTAAAAAAGTGTTGGATTCAGTAACTATTTTAGAAATATTAGGAAGTAAAAAAATACTTACTGTTAGAAGTTATTATGATATAAATAACGGAGATTTAATTTTAAACACAAAAAGTATAAGTAATAATGAAGGTTTTAGTGAAGAATTTTTAGAAAAAGAAGAAAATGTAGAAATAAATTCTTTAAGTAGTATTTTAAATCTAGACGAAAATGGGGTATATTATTTAACACAACAAGATATAGAGAATATAGTAAATTTTAAAGAAAGTAATGCTAAGACATATGGTTTAAAGCCTAGAAAGTATTATTTTTAAGTAAACAAAAAGTTTACTTTTTTTGTGCTTAATTGTTTATTTTTTTTCTGTTTTGTAGTAAAATGGATATGATGATAGAGGTGGGGAAATGGGACTTTTTGATAAATTTAAAAATATATTCAAAAAAGAAGAAAAGGAAGAAGTACAAGCTTTTGATAAAGGTTTAGAAAAAACTAGAAAAGAGTTTGTTAATAAAATAGGTATACTTAATAGTAAATATAAGAAAGTAAGTAATGAATATTTTGATGAATTAGAAGAAATTTTAATTATGTCAGATATAGGTGTTAATACTGTTATGAACTTTATTGATAGATTAAAAAGAAGAGTAAAAAAAGAAAATATTATAAATAGTGAAGATTTAAAAGAAGTTATAATAGATGAAATGTTTATAATATATGTTAATAATGATATAGTTGTAAATAAGATTAACTTTAATGAAAATGGACCTACTGTTATTTTATTTGTAGGGGTAAATGGTGTAGGTAAAACTACAACAATAGGAAAGATTGCTTATAAGCTAAAAAATGAAGGTAAAAAAGTTATGATGATAGCTGGCGATACTTTTAGGGCAGGTGCTATTGAACAATTAATAGAATGGGGTAATCGTACTGATTCTAAGGTTATATCTAGTGAATCCAAAGATCCTTCTAGTGTGGTTTATGATGGTCTTAAAGAAGCAATAGATGAGTCTTATGACGTAGTTTTAATAGATACTGCGGGAAGACTACAAAACAAAGTAAATCTTATGAATGAGTTAGAGAAAATGAACAAAGT
Organism: Bacilli bacterium; assembly: GCA_045634565.1. Lineage (GTDB taxonomy): Bacteria > Bacillota_I > Bacilli_A > RF39 > UBA660 > UMGS1613. The sequence goes on along the minus strand of JAZRAM010000061.1, from coordinate 4,061 downwards.
AATTGGTAAGTTTATACCAAATGCTCCTCATGAAACATTGCTTGTTATAGATGCGACAACAGGTCAAAATGGTATTAGTCAAGCTAAAAGTTTTAAAGAAATAACTAATATTACTGGTATTGCTTTAACTAAGTTAGATGGTACAGCTAAAGGTGGTATTGTACTTGCAATTAAAGAAGATGTAAATATACCTGTTAAGTTTGTTGGTCTTGGAGAAAAAGAAAAAGATTTAAGAACATTTGATATAGAAAAATATATATATGGATTATTTAAAGATATGTAGGAGGATTTATGAAAGAAAATAATGGAATGAGTACTAAAATAGTAGATTTAAAAGAATATAGTTCTAAAGAAGTTGGATTGCTTGTTCAAGTAGTATTAACTGAATTAGTAATTATATTTGGAATTATTAACTTAATAAGTGATGCTTTTATGCCAGCTTTTTATGCAATATTAAGTATGGTATTATTTACTATGGCTTATAACAATGTTAAATTTTATAAAAAAAGATATATGACATCTATTTATGTTATTACAGGTTTATTTGTTGCTATAACAACACTTGTGGAGTATGTGTTTTAATGGATTTAAATTATTCTTATCTTTTTGATTATTATGGAGAATTATTTACTGATAAGCAAAAAGAATACTTTACAGATTATTATTTTAATAATTTAACTTTACAAGAAATAGCAGACAACAATAATGTTAGTCGTAATGCTGTTCATAAAAATTTAAAAGAAATATTATCTAAGTTAGATTATTATGAAGAAAAATTAAAATTATATAGTAATAAGAAAAAAATAGAAAAAATACTAGAGAATGTAGATGTTGATATAAAGATGCAAATAGAAGAATTAATTTAGGGTGATATTATGTTTGGTAAAATAGTGTATATTAGTGATAGTGTTGCACACATTTCAATCCCAGAAGGTGTTCCTGTAAACATGGATTTAATGAATCTGCACATTGTTTTTGAAGATGGTGAAAGAAAGGTTCTTGGGGAAGTTGCTGATGTTTCAAAAGAAATAATTAAAGTAAATTTTCTAGGAGTAATTCAAGATGGTAACTTTATAGGTGGAGTGCTTAGAAAACCAACATTGGAAGCAAAAATCAGAATGGTTACAGAAGAAGAGTTAAATTTAATTACTGGTACTGATGGAGAAGGAATGTTTAAACTTGGCGTTAGTCCTTTATATGGTGATAAACCAATTTATGTAGATATAAACACTATTTGTAGTAATCATTTAGCGATATTTGGTAATACAGGAAGTGGTAAATCTTATAGTGTAGCTAGTTTTGTACAAAGTTTGTTTTATAATGAAAATTTTAATCCTTATAGAGCTAACTATATGATTTTTGATGCATATGGTGAATATCACAATGCGTTTGAAAGATTAAGCGAGGTTAATTCTAATTACCAATTTAAATATTTTACAACTAATAAACAAGATAAAAACGGAGAACTTTTATGTATTCCATTATGGTTGCTTGATATAGATGATTTTGCTTTGCTTTTACAAGCAGAAAAACATTCACAATTACAAATAATTGAGAAGATGATAAAATTAGCTCGTATTATTTCTATAGATACAGAAGAATCTATAAGATATAAAAATCATATGATTGCTAAAGCAATACTTGATACTTTATATACTAATCAAACTGCATCTAGTAAAAGAAATGATATATTTACTATAATTGCTGGATGTCAAACAGAACAATTTAATTTAGAAGCACCTATAGAAGGTGTAGGATATACAAGAAAGTTTAGAGAGTGTTTTACAATAGATAGAAGTGGTGAATTTACTGAAAGTGTTTTAATAACTCAGTATATTACTAGTTTTATAGATGAAACACTCGATAATTATGAAGCTCCTAATGACCATGCTTTTGATTTAAATATATTACAAAAAGCTTTAGATTTTACTTTAATAAGTGATGGTTTCTTAAGAAATGAAAAATTGTATGATGAAGCTATAACTTTAAAAGTTCGTTTACACTCAATAGCTATAAGTGATAGTGGAGCATTCTTCAATTATCCTAATTATGTAGATTTAAATGGATATATAGCTAGTTTAGTAGCAAAGAATAATAGAAAATCACAAATAATAAATTTCAACTTAGAAGATACAGATGATAGACTTTCCAAAACAATAGTTAAAATATATTCTAAAATGTTATTTAATTTTACTAAGAGATTACCAAATAGAGGTGCGGTTCCATTCCACATACTTCTAGAAGAATCTCATAGATATGTACAAAGTGATAGTGATAACTTTTTACTTGGATATAATATTTTTGAAAGAATTGCTAAAGAAGGAAGAAAGTTTGGCCTTATACTTAATTTAGTATCTCAAAGACCAGTAGAACTTTCAGAAACAGTTATTTCTCAAATCAGTAATTTCTTGATACTAAAAATGACGCATCCAAGAGATTTAGAATATATAAAGAAAATGTTACCTAATATGAGTTCAGAAATAATGGAGAAACAAAAAATTCTTCAACCTGGTATGTGTGTCGCATTCGGTAGTGCATTTAAAGTTCCTATGATAATTAAAATGCCGCTTCCTAATCCTGTTCCTCATAGTAGTAATGTTAATGTAGTAAGTGTTTGGCAAGGTAGATAGAAATATCTACCTTGTCTATATAATAGAAGTAGGTATTTATGAAAAAAATATTTTTAATTTTAATAACTTTTTTTATGTTCATAAATGTTCAGGCTTTTCATACATTAGAACTAAATTCTAAATATGTTTATGTATATAACGATACATTAGATAGAGTAATGTATGAAATGAATTCTCATGAAGAAGTTAAAGTAGCTAGTATGACTAAAATTATGACAGCTATATTAGTTATAGAAAATAATGAGGATTTAGATAAAGTAATTACAATAAAAGATGAAGATTTAAGAGACATGTATGAATATACAACTACTGGTTTTCAAGCTGGACATGAAGTAACTATAAGAGAGTTATTATATGGTATTCTTCTTAGAAGTGGGTCGGATGCTGTTAATGCAGCTGTTAGAGTAACTACTGATACAGAAGAAGAATTTATTTCTCTAATGAATCAAAAAGTAAAAGAATTAAATTTAAAGAATACATATTTTTCAAATGCAGTAGGTAAAGATAAAGATAATTATTCAAGTGTACACGATATAGCTAAAATAATGGAATATTGTATAAAAAATGAAACATTTAAAGAAATAATTTCAACTCCTATGCACTATATAGAAAGACTTGATATTCAAATAAATGGTCCATTATATAAAAGAGATGCTAAATATAATTTAGATTTATCTTTAATAAATGGTAGTAAAAGTGGATATACATCTTTAGCTAAACATTCTTTAGTTTCATACGGTGAAAAAGATGGAATAACTTATATAGTAGTTACCGATTATGCAGATGATTATAAAGAATTATTAAGTGATAATTCTAAAATCTATGAATATTTCTTTAATAATTATAGCTATAAGGAATATAAAACATCTTTTGACATACCAATAGAAAATAGTAAGCAAGAAAAATATACGATAGATATTAATACTAATCTATATCTAAGTAATGACTATGATGAGTCTTTAATAACGCATGAATATAAAGGAAAAGAAAAAATAACTTATTTAAATAAAAAGGGTAGTAAACTAGGAAGCGTTTCTATATATTATGATAATGAATTAATAAATAATGTAGATGTTAAATTATTAGATGATATAGATTATGAAGTAAAAGTTTATACAATACCAATATTTCTTATAATAATTGGAATAGTAATCTTTACTTTATTGACTTTATTTATTATAAAGAAATGTTTAAAAAAGAATAAAAAAGAAAATAAAATAAAATATAACAAAGTAAAAGTAGTTAAGAAAAAAGTTAAACAAGAAAAAATAGAAAATGTAGAAAAATTTATAAAAGAAGAAAATAGTTATGAGAAAAAGATGGGTATATTAAAAAATACTGTAGATATTAATTTGTTTTTTGATACATTGAAGGGTGTTAGTAATGTAGATAAAGAAGTATTAGAAAAAGATTTAATAGATAGATGCTTTC
>JAZRAM010000060.1:0-14562 GCA_045634565.1 Bacilli bacterium | reverse complement strand
AGAACTTATAGATGAAACATCTAGTAGTGCTTCTCAATTAGTAGTAGAATTAGTTGTAAATACAAAATTAAAAATTAATAAAGAAGCAGCAGAAAAATTATTTGTAGGTATAGTAGGTGATACTAATAGATTTATGTATTATTATACAACACCTAAAACTTTTGATTTAGTATCATATATGTTAGAACAAACAAATTTAGATTTTACTAATTTATATGAAAATATGTATATGAGAACTTTACACGATTTAAAATTTCAAAGTTATGTTATTAATAATTTAACTCTTACTGAAGAAGGGTTTGGTTATTTAAAACTAGAACAAGATGTTTTAGATGAATATGGAATTGATGCATCAACTGCAACTAATGTAGTAAATACATTAACGTATATAAATAATATGTATGTTTGGGCAATATTTGCTTATGATAAAGGTAATGATAATATAAGAGGTTCTATTAGATCTAGAGGCCCAATTATAAATGAAGTAGCTGCTAATTATAATGGTGGTGGTCATATATATGCATCAGGTGTTAGATTAAAAGATTTTAAAGTAGCTGATGATATAATAGCTGATTTAAATGAAGTGTGTAAAAAATACAAAGAAGAAAAGAATATTTAGAGGTGAATATGAAAAATAAAGGTTTTACTTTAATAGAACTATTAGGTGTAATAATAATTTTAGCTTTACTTATGATAATGGTATTTCCAAGTATAGTTAATTCAGTTAAAAAATCATCTAATAAAACAGATGATTTAACAAAACAATTAATTTATAATGCTGCAGATTTATTTATAGATCAGCATAAAAATGAATTTCCTAAAATAAAGGATAATAAATACATAATAGAGTTAAAAACTTTAGTAGATGAGGGATTTTTAGTAGCACCTATAAAATTATCTGATAGTGATTTAGATATAACGAATAGTAAATGTATTCAAGTAACATACCAAGATGATTATAAGTATGAGTTAAAAGATAGTGGTACTTGTAAATATGAAATAAATAATAATTTGCCTAGTGAATATCAACAAGTTGAGTATATAGCAAGCACAGGAACACAATATATAGATACTGGACTTATTCCATCAACAAACCTTTCTGTTGAAGTAGAAATGAAATACATTAAAGGAACTAACATATATGGTTTTAATGGTGCTTATGAAAGTGGTAAAGCATTTCAATTAGGACTTGCCTATGTTGATGATAATACGGTTAGAATATCAATGAATGGCGGTTTTAAAGAACCAGTAGGAAAAACAGGTTTAGATATAAATTCGTTTTACACTATTAAATTAAGCAACGGTGAGCAATATGTTAATGACGAATTAATAGATACTCAGGTATATGGAGCGTTAACATCTAATAAATTTTTGTTATTTGGTCGAACAAGTTTAGATAACAACGTTGTTGGAATACAGCAATGGAATGGTCAGATCAAAAGTTTTAAGGCATGGGAAGATGGCAATTTAATAAAAGATTTTATTCCTTGCTATAGAAAATCAGACAATGTAATCGGTATGTATGATTTAGTTAATAACGTTTTCTATACTAACTCAGGAACAGGAACTTTTGAAAAAGGTAATGATGTTTAAGTCAATGTTAATTCATTGACTTTTTATTATAAATTATAGATTTTGTAATTAAAACATGATAAAATTATTATGGTGACGATATGAAAAAGAGTATTAGAGATTTTGATTTAAATAATAAAAGAGTAATAATTCGGGTTGATTTTAATGTTCCTATTAAAGACAATAAAATATTAGATGATAATAGAATAATTATGAGTTTAAAAACTATTAATTATGCGATAGAGAATAAGGCTAAAGTAATACTTATGAGTCATTTAGGTAGAGTTAAAGAAGAAAGTGATAAAAACAGTAAATCATTAAAAATAGTTGCTGAAAGACTTAGTGAGTTATTAAATCAAGAAGTAATATTTGTAAATAATACTAGGGGTAGTGAATTAGAAGAATCTATAGAAAATTTAAAAGATGGAGAAGTATTACTTATGGAAAATACTAGATTTGAAGATTTAGATGCTAAGAAAGAATCTGGTAATGATTTAGAATTAGGTAAATATTGGTCTTCTTTAGGGGATATATTTATTAATGATGCTTTTGGCACTTCTCATAGAGGTCATGCTTCTAATGTAGGCATAGCTAGTAATTTAGAAAGTGGCATTGGATTCTTAATAGAAGAAGAACTAGAAAAATTAAGTTTAGTTACAAATAATCCTGAAAAACCATTTGCTGTAATACTTGGAGGAGCTAAAGTTAGTGATAAAATAGGTGTTATAAAAAATTTAGTGGAAAAATGTGACTATATAATAATAGGTGGAGGAATGGCTTATACATTCTTGAAGGCACAATGTTATAATATAGGTAATTCATTACTTGATAATGATTCATTGGATTTTTGTAGTGATATGTTAGAAAAATATGGAGATAAGATTGTATTACCAATAGATTCTATAGTATCAAAAGAATTCGATAAAGATATAACGCTAAAAGATAATAATAACTTTGATAATGATGATATAGGATTAGATATAGGTGATAAATCTATAGAATTATTTAAAAATAAATTAAGTAGTTGTAAAACTGTAGTATGGAATGGACCTTTAGGATATTCAGAAATAGAAAAATATTCAAAAGGTACTAAAGAAATATTAAAATATTTAAGCGAAAAAGAAATGACAGTTGTAATAGGTGGTGGAGATACTGCATCTGCAGCAATCAATTTTGGTTATAAAGAAACATTTACACATATTTCAACTGGTGGAGGAGCGTCTTTAGAACTATTAGAAGGTAAAGTTTTACCTGGAATAGATATAATAGATGATAAGTAGTATGAAAAAGAAGTTAAATAAAAAATTAAATATTATAATCTTAATAATTATAACTTTATTAGTATTATATTTTTCTTTAAAAGATAACTTTGTAGAAACTGTAACACAAATATTTACTATGAATATTTGGTATATATTAATTTCTTTAATATTATTAGTATTATTTTGGTTATTTAGAAGTTATCCAATATATACATTCTGTAAAAAGATAAATAAAGATTTTAAATATTTATCTGCAGTACAACTTACTTTAAGAACACAATTCTTTAATGCGGTAACACCTTTTGCAACAGGTGGACAACCTTATCAAATATATCATTTAAAACAATTAGGAATAGATTACGCTTCATCAACAAGTGTAGTTATACAAAACTTTATAGTATATCAAATTGCTTTAGTATCGCTTGGTATAATCGCGCTAATTTCTAATCAAATATTTGATATATTTAAGAATGCTGAACTTTTGCAAAGGCTAATAGCTTTAGGATTTATAGTAAATGCCTTAGTAATAATATTATTATTTGTAGTAGCGTTCTCTAAAAAACTTAATAAAATCATTATTAGTTTTGGAATAAAAGTTTTAACGAAATTAAAATTAGTAAAAGATAAAGAGAAAAAATTAAAAGAGTGGGATGAATATATAAATAAATTTAATAAATGTGCCAATATTCTTTTAGAGGATAAAAAGACATTTATACTAAATATACTTTGTAATTTTGTTGCACTTTGTAGTCTATACTTAATTCCATTATTCGTTTTATATGCAATGGGAAACTTTACTGCATTTACGGCAGGTATTTCTATAATTTCCTGTGCTTATATAATGATTATAGGTTCTTTTGTACCTATACCGGGGGCTACAGGTGGTATTGAGTTTGGATTTGTACAATTTTTTGGCAATTTTATTACAGGTAGTAAATTATCTGCTATGATGCTAGTATGGAGATTTATAACATACTATTTTGCTATGATAGTAGGTGCAATTGCTTTAAATATTAAGAAGGTGAAATAATGAGAATAGGTATATTTTCAGAAGCTTGGGAACCATACATAAGTGGATTAGTTACAAGCGAAGTTATGCTTAAGAATGCTTTGGAAAAACTAGGTCACGAAGTATATGTAGTAACTGCTAATCTAGAATCTTTCACTCATGAATATGATGAGAAGAAAAGAGTGTATAGAATACCTGGTATTCCTACTGGTATATATGATTCTAGATTAACCGGTATATATCCACTAAAAGCAATTCAAAAAATTAAAAGTTGGGATTTGGATATAATACATTCACAAAGTGAATTTGCTATAGGAACATTTGCTAGAATATTTGCTAAACAATTTGATATACCCATAGTTCATACATATCACACAATGTATGAAGATTATATTCATTATATAACAAAAGGTTATTTTGATGGTCCTAGTAAAAAAATAGTAGAATATTTGACTAAGTTTTATTGTGATAAAACAATAGATGAGTTAATTGTTCCTACTAAAAAAACTTATGATTTATTTAAAGAAAAATATAAATATGAAAGAAATGTTCATATAATACCAACTGGTATTGAAATAGAGAGATTTTATAAAGAAAAAATATCTTTAAGTAAAATAAATAATAAAAAGACAGAATTAGGAATTACTAGTGATGATTTAGTTATTTTATTTGTAGGAAGAGTTGCTTCAGAAAAGAGTATAGATTTCTTAATAAATAATCATTCTCTGTTATTAAAGAAAAATAAGAATGCTAAATTATTGATAGTAGGAGATGGACCAGACTTAGAAGAATATGAGAAATTAGCTAAAAAACAAAAAGTAGATAATAGAGTTATATTTACAGGAAAGGTACATTGGGAAGATATACCAATATATTATGCTTTAAGTGATATATTTGTAACTGCTTCTCATACAGAAACACAAGGATTAACAGTAGTAGAAGCAATGGCTGCATCAATTCCTGTAGTTGCTCTAGATGATGAAAGTTTCAACAATACAGTTATAGATGGTCTTACAGGTTATTTATTTAAAAATAAAAAAGAGTATATAAGTAGAATGAGTGAATTAATAGTTGATAAACAAAAAAGAATAAATATGGGTAACCAAGGTAGAATTAATTCAGAAGCATATTCATCTAAATATTTTGCAGAAAGAGTTTTACATGTATATAAAACTGCTTTAAAAGGTAGATCACTTAAACAAGATAGAACTTTCTTTAATAGGGTTAAAAATATAATAAAAAGAGGTTTTCATGGAAAATAAGTTAATAGTTGGAAACATAAAAATGAATATGAAGTTTGGTGAACTTGCTAATTATATAAAACATTTTAAAACTATAAAAAATAAGAATTTAGTTATATGTCCAAGTTTTATATACATTCCTTATTTTTTGAACTATAATTTTACAGTAGGTAGCCAAAATGTATGTGCTTATGAAGATGGTGGATATACAGGAGAAGTATCTGCTAAACAACTTGCTAGTATAGGTGTTAAATATACTATAGTAGGACATAGTGAAAGAAGAATAAAATTGAACGAAAGTAATTTAGAAATAAATAAAAAAGTAAAAAATGCTTTAGATTCTAAATTAAAAGTAATTCTTTGTATAGGTGAAACATTAGAAGAATCTAAATTACTTAGAAAAGAAATAGTATTAAAAAGACAAATAAGAGATGCTTTATTTGATATAAAAGATTTATCTAACGTAGTAATTGCTTATGAACCTGTATGGAGTGTTGGTACGAATAAAATGCCAACTAAGGAAGAATTAATTTATACGATAGAGTATATAAAACAACTAGTTAAAGATATGTATAAGACAAATATAAAAGTTATATATGGTGGTAGTATAAATGAAAAAAGTATTGAAAGTATTAAAGATATAAAACAGTTAGACGGATATTTAATAGGATCTGCCAGTATTAATCCAATTAAATTCATAGAAATAATAAATAAAATATCTTAGACATTTTTCGACAATATTCGACAAATATAGACAAAACTAGCTAAAATAAACTCTAGAAGCTTTATGATGTATGTTGTATAATTATTATAGAAAAGGAAGATGATTATGAACAAAATAAAGGTTCTTATGATAGACGACAATGTGCAGTTAATAGAAGCAGTAAAAGAGTATTTTAAGAGTAGTAAATTAATAGAAATTATAGCTTCAGCTAATGATGGGATAGAAGGTATTAAATCTATAGAAAATGAAATTTATGATGTAATAGTATTAGATTTAATAATGCCTAAGAAAGATGGATTATATGTTCTTGATGAGATGAAGAAAAGAAATATAAGTAAGAAAGTTATAGTTGCTACTAGTTATAATACACAAGAAGTAATTAGAGAAGTATCAGATTATGGAGTAAATTATTATATATTAAAACCATTTGATTTTGATGATTTAGAGAAGAGAATACTAGATTGTTGTAATAAGAAAAAAGAAGGTAAAAATATAGATTTACATTACAACAACCTTCAAATAAGTATAACAAAGATTTTACATGAATTAGGTATACCAAGTCATATCAAAGGATATCAATATATAAGAGATGGTGTAGGTTTAATATTTGATAATCCTGAAATGATAGGTGGTATAACTAAAGAATTATATCCTGAACTTGCAAATAAATTTGATACTACAGTATCTCGTGTAGAAAGGGCAATCCGTCATGCTATAGAAGTTAGTTGGAATAGAGGTAATTGGGATTTAATGGAAGAAATATTTGGTAATAGTGTAGATATAGATAGAGCTAAACCAACCAATTCAGAGTTCATAGTTACAGTGGCTGACAAATTAAGGTTAGATTACCACAGAGTTAGATAAATTCTAACTTTTTTTGTTTTATTTATAAAAAAACACATAGAAATATTTTTTTTTAAGCTTAAATATGTTAAACTATATATAGATTGGAGGATTAGTTATGAGTGTATTACCTGCAGATACATTTATTGTTGTAAATAAAACAACTTTAAGTGATAAAGATAGAAATTTACTTATGCTTTTATATCAACCTATAGTAGGTTCTACTAGTATAAGTTTATATTACACGCTTTGGTCTTATTTAGATAAATCGGAGTTAATGTCTAATGAATGGACTCATCACCATATCCTCAGGGACATGATGATTAGTAACACTGAACTTGGTGAAGCAAAAGAAAGATTGGAAGCCATTGGATTAATAAAAACTTATGTTAAAAAAGGTAATATAAATAACTATGTATATGAATTATATTCTCCTGTTAGTGCGAATGAGTTTATAAATAATCCATTACTTAATATTGCCTTATTTAATGCAGTAGGTAAGTTAGAATATGAAAGAATAGTAAATTATTTTAGAATACCTAAAATAAATTTAAGAGAGTATGAAGATGTAACTAAAAAATTTAGTGATGTATTTGTTTATTCAAGTACTCCATTAAATGATAATTTAATTTATGATATAAAGAAATCTAGTCATAGAAAATTAGAATTGTTAAGTAAAATAGATATAAATACAATTTTTAGTTTAATAAGTGATGAAGTATTAAATAAAAAATCAATAACTAAAGATATGAAGGATTTTTTATTTAAAATATCTTATATATATAATTATGACAATGATGATATGATAGAGTTAATTAGAAACTCAACAACAGAGAAACATACTATAGATAAAAAATTACTTCAAGAAAATGCGAATAAATATTATAGATATGATAATATGGGAAAACTTCCAAGTATTATTTATAAAAATCAACCAGAATATTTAAGAAAAGAAAACTTAGATACTTCTAATAGATCTAGAATGATTCATTTGTTTGAAACTACTAGTCCTTATGATTTTATTCATAGTAAATATAAAACTGGTAATCCAACGAGTAGTGATTTAAGTATAATTTCTTATTTATTGATTGATTTAAATTTAAAACCTGGCGTGGTTAATGTACTTATTGATTATGTTTTGAAAATAAATAATAATAAACTTATTAAATCTTTTATAGAAGTAATTGCTGCTCAGTGGAGTAAGAGTGGAATAGAAACAGTAGAACAAGCTATGGATATAGCTGAAAAAGAATACAAGAAGAAAAAAACTGTAAATAAAGTAACTAAGAAAGAAAGTATTACTCCTGAATGGATGAATAAAGATATTAAAGAAGAAGTTGCTAGTGATGAAGAAATTAGAAAATTAGAAAGTCGTATGAAAAGAGGTTAGTTTATGCACAATGTACTTGAAAATTTAGAAATAGAAGAATTAAATAAAATTGACTTAGATACAGAATATGAACAAGCCAAAAAGGATTCTAATTTTAAAGCAATTACTAAAAATTTAAAATTAAAAGATGACGTATTAAAAAAATATACTTCATTATTAGAAGAGTGTTGTGGTGAGTATGAACATTGTAAAAACTGTAAAGGATTACTTGATTGTGTAAATAAGGTAGAGGGATTTTGTTATTTGCCAGTTAATGCAAACGGTAATTTAAGTTTTACTTATAAACCTTGTAAATATAAAACAGCAATGGATAAAAAGAATAAACATTTAGATAATGTAATGTTTTTTAATACTCCTGAATATGTTAAAGATGCTTCGTTAGATAGTATTTATAAAACTGATAAAAATAGATTTCAAGTTATAAACTATTTAATGGATTTTCTTGATGAATATGAAGAAACAAAACAGGGCAAAGGACTTTATCTACATGGTAATTTTGGAAGTGGTAAAACATATTTAATAGCTGCTATATTTAATGAACTTGCTAAAAGTGGTAATAAGAGTAGTATTATATTTTGGCCAGAGTTTTTAAGACAAGCTTTCTATGATGACTTTAGAGAAAAGTTTGAATATGTAAAAAAAGTTCCGTTACTTCTTATAGATGATATAGGAGCAGAAGGATTGACTGCTTGGAATAGGGATGAAATACTTTGCCCATTACTACAATATAGAATGGATAATAATTTAACAACATTCTTTACTTCTAATTTAAATATGAAAGAATTAGAAAGTCATTTGTCTAATTCAAAGAGTGGAGTAGACGAAGTTAAAGCAAAAAGAATAATATCTAGAATAGAGCAGTTAACTACTGATTTAGAGATGATTAGTAAAAATTTAAGAAAGTAGATTAAATCTACTTTTTATATTGGAAAAAATTAAAATAAGTGTTATAATTATAATGTATATAGTATAAAAATAGGGATTGGGAAAAGTGGTGATAATATGTATGATTTAGGTCAATATTTTAGATTTGATTTGAATAAGTCAACAGCAAATAAAGAATGTGTTTTTAAAGGAGAAAATTACAGAATAACTGTACTTACTGAAAGATTAATTAGACTTGAATACAATGAAAATCAAATGTTTGAAGATTATCCTACAGAACTTATTTGGTATAGGAATTTTCCAAAACCTGATTTTGTTATAAAAGAAAGTAGTAAAATATTAAATATAACTACTAAATATTTTGAATTAACATATGTTAAAGAAAAAAAATTTAAGTCAAATAAGTTAACACCTACAAAAAATTTAAAAATACAACTTATTAATACTGATAAAGTGTGGTATTATGGGCATCCAGAAGTTAGAAATTATGATACGAGTGTGTTTAATATAGATAATTCAAAAGAAAAAAAATTAAAAAAGAGTTTATACTCTTTAGATGGTTTTGTTTCTATAGATGATTCAAAATCATCACTTATCCTGGAAAATGGATCATTTAAGAAAAGAGATAATGCAGGAGTAGATATTTATGTATTCTTGTATGATAAAGATTTCTATTATTGTTTAAATGATTATTTTATGTTAACAGGATATCCACCTTTAATACCACGTTATGCATTAGGTAACTGGTGGGATAAAAAAGAGTTTTATAATGAGTTTAGTATAGTTCATTTGCTTAAGAAATTTGAACAATATGAAATACCACTTTCTTTATTTACTTTAAATAAATGGCAAGGAGAAAATAATTTTGAGTTTAGTGAATTTTATAAGGATCCTAAAGCGGTTATAAACTATTTAAAAAATAAAAATGTTAAATTTGGACTTTCTATAGAGGATCCAAAATCATTTAAACCCAATACAGCAGCATTCAATAAACTAAAAGAATATTTATATCCAGATAAAAATGGAAATATACCATTAAATGTATTTGATGCTAAAACAATAGATGCATTTTTAAAATTGTTAATTCATCCTTTAACTGATATGGGAGTAGATTATTTTTCTTTAAATACATTACATAAAAATGATTTAGAAAGACTCTTTATTTTAAAACATTATTTATATTATGATGGATTTAGATTTCAAAATAAAAGACCACTTATTTCGGCTTATAACTATGTAACTGCGCCCCACAGATATCCAATTCTTTATGCAGGAGAATCTAATGTAGGTTGGGATACATTAAAGAAAATACCTTCATTTAATGCAGCTGCTACTAATAGTGGAGTAAGTTTTTGGAGCCACGATATAGGTGGAACTAGTGGGGGAGTAGAAGATCCAGAATTATTTATAAGATCTATTCAATTAGGTGTATTTAGCCCAATAATGAGATTAGGTTCAGAAGATGGAAAATATTATAAAAGGGAACCTTGGAAATGGGGATTAAAACCTAGAAAAATAACTATAGATTTCTTAAATCTAAGACATAAATTAATTCCTTATTTATACACAGAAGCATACAAGTATTTTAAATATGGCAAACCTTTAATAGAACCTATTTATTATAAGTATCCTGGAATGTATGATGATGAATTGTATAAAGATCAATATTTCTTTGGATCTACATTCTTAGTTAGTCCAATTACGACTAAAAAAGATTACTTGATGAATAGAGTTATTCAAAAATTTTATATTCCAGATGGAACTTGGTATGGTTTCTTTACTGGTAAGCAATTTAAGGGAAATAAAAAATATGTATCTTTCTATAGAGATCATGAATATCCTGTGTTTGTAAAAGCAGGTGCTATTATTCCAATGACTTTAAAAGGTACTAATGATACAAGTGCCCCTTCTAAAACTGAATTACAAATATTTCCAGGTGCTAGTAATACATATAGTATTTATGAAGATGATGGACAGTCTAATGCTTATTTAAGAGGAGACTATTTAATTACTAATGTTGAATTTATATATGAAAAAAATAATTATAAATTAACAATACTTCCTGTAGAAGGAAAAGTAGGAGTTGCTCCTTTAAAAAGATCTTATAAAGTTAGATTTAAAAATACTAAGCCAACATCTAAAGTAACAAGTTATGTTTCAAGTACTCAAATAAATAATAATTGTTATAAAGATGAAGCAGATTTAATTGTTGAGGTAGATGATATTCCATCTAATGAACAACTAACAATTATTTGTAGTGGACAAGATATAGAAATAGAAGCACTTAGAATACTTAGTGATGATATTATATCTATAATAAGTGATTTACCTATTAAGACATCTCTTAAACAAAAAATAGATAATATAATGTTCTCTAATGAGTTAGATTTACCTAAAAAAAGAATAGCAATAAGAAAACTAGCTCATGAAAAAGAATATTTAGAGAAAAAATATATAACTTTATTATTAAAATTACTTGAATATATTAACGAAGTGTAATATAATACTAGTAATTGATTAAAAAACGGAGAAGAAGAGTAGTAATAATTAATTTATTTTAAAGAGAGTTAGTGGTTGGTGTGAACTAATAAATAAAGATTATGAACTTACTTTGGAGTTTTATCGTTAACTGCGTTAAAGTTTAAGGTGTATTAATACACGAATTAAGGTGGTACCACGTAAATCACGTCCTTATACTAGGATGTGATTTTTTTTAGGAGGATTTTATGAAAGAATTAATTTTATATTTATTAACATTTATTTTAGCTTATCTTTTTTATGTAATATTTGTATTATGTAGAAAAAGTGTATTAAAGAAATTTCCTAATGGAAAAGAAATGACATATTTAAAATTAAAATATGGAGTAACGGTAAATGAAAAAAAATTAAAGAAAATAGCTAATATTATTTTCTTAGCTAATTCATTTATTTTATCTACTACAGTATACATAGTATGTTTATTTGATAATTTTTTTGTAGAACTTATAGTAGGTGTAGTTACTTTAATTATATTAATATTAGGTATATATCATTTGATTGGTACATATTTAAAAAAGAAACAGGGAGGAAAAAAACATGTATAATTTTAGTGAAATAGAAAAAAAATGGCAAAAATATTGGGAAGAAAATGAAACATTTAAAACAGATGTATATGACTTTAGTAAACCTAAATTTTATGCATTAGATATGTTTCCATACCCATCAGGAGTAGGTCTTCATGCTGGACATCCAGAAGGATATACTGCTACTGATATAGTATCACGTATGAAAAAGATGCAAGGATATAATGTGCTTCATCCAATGGGATTTGATTCATTTGGTGTACCTGCAGAACAATTTGCTATCAATACAGGTAATCATCCAGATGGATTTACTAAACAAAATATCGAAACATTTAAAAGTCAATTAAAAATGTTAGGATTTGGTTATGACTGGGATAAAGAGTTATCTACATCAGATCCAAAATTTTATAAATGGACTCAATGGATATTTAAACAACTTTTTATAGATGGGTATGCTAAATGCATAGATATGCCTGTTAACTGGTGTGAAGAATTAGGTACAGTACTTGCTAATGATGAAGTAATAGATGGAAAAAGTGAAAGAGGTGGGTATCCAGTAGTTCGTAAGAACATGAAACAATGGGTAATAGATATTCCTGCTTTTGCTGAAAAATTACTTGATGGATTAGATAATATTGATTGGCCTGAATCTACTAAAGAAATGCAAAGAAATTGGATAGGTAAATCTACAGGTGTAGAAGTAGATTTTGAAATAGTAGATGGCGGTAAATTCTCTATCTATACAACTTGTGTAGAAACTATATATGGTATTACATTTATGGTACTTGCTCCTGAAAATAAATTAGTAGACGAACTTAAATCTAGAATTACAAACTGGGAAGAAGTAGAAAATTATAGAAAAGAAACTGCTAAAAAATCTGATTTTGATAGAACAGAATTAAATAAAACTAAAACAGGAGTTAAATTAGAAGGTGTAACTTGTATAAATCCTGTTAATGGTAAAGAAGTTGCTATATTCTTAGGAGACTTTGTACTTGCTAGTTATGGAACAGGTGCTGTAATGGCAGTTCCAAGTCATGATCAAAGAGACTTTGAATATGCTATTGCTTATGATATTCCAATGATTCAAGTAATTAGTGGAAGAGATACAACTGAATGTGCATTCGAAAAACAAGATTATTTAGGTAAAGGTTGTACTCTTATAAACAGTGAAGAGTTCAATGGTTTAACAGTTGAAGAAGCTAAAGAAGCTATAACTGAAAAATTAGTAAATATGGGTGTAGGACGTAAAAAAGTAAATTATAGATTAAGAGAATGGATATTTGCTAGACAAAGATATTGGGGAGAACCTATACCAGTAATTCATTTAGAAGACGGTAGAGATATAGTATTAGAAGATGAAGAATTACCTTTAATTTTACCTGAATTAGAAGATTACAAAGGAAAAAATGGAAAAGCACCTCTAGAAAATGCAGTGGATTGGGTAAATGTAGAAATAGATGGTGTTAAAGGAAAAAGAGAAACTAGTACTATGCCGGGAAGTGCTGGATCTAGTTGGTATTTCTTAAGATATATAGATCCACATAATGATAAAGAATTAGCTGATAAAAAACTTTTAGAACACTGGTTACCAGTAGACCTTTATGTAGGTGGACCTGAACATGCTGTTGGACATTTATTATATTCTAGAATGTGGAATAACTACCTTTATGATAAAGGAATAGTTCCAGTAAAAGAACCATTTAAAAAATTAGTACACCAAGGAATGATTTTAGGCGCTAATGGTATAAAGATGGGTAAAAGATTCCCAGAATTTGTAGTAAATCCTAGTGATATAGTAAGAGATTATGGTGCTGATACTCTTAGGCTTTATGAAATGTTTATGGGTCCTTTAGAAGCAGATAAACCATGGAATGATTCAGCAGTAGAAGCATCTAAAAAATTCTTAGATAGAGTTTGGAGATTATTCGTTGAAGAAAATAAAATAAAAGATCAAGAAAATAAAAATCTTGAAAAAGTATATCACCAAACAGTAAAAAAAGTTACTAATGATTATGAAACATTAAACTTTAATACAGCAATAAGTCAAATGATGATATTTATAAATGCTGTATATAAAGAAGAAGTATTCCCTATGGAGTATGCTATGGGATTAGTAAAACTTTTAAATCCTATTGCTCCACATATTACTGAAGAAATATGGCAACAAGTATTTAAAAAAGATGAATCGATTGCTAATGAAACATGGCCAGTTTATGATGAAAGTAAAATAGTGGATGAAACATTCACTTTAATAGTTCAAGTAAATGGTAAAGTAAGAGGTAAAATAGAAATTGATTCAAATACTAGTGAAGAAGAAATGAAAACTAGTGCACTTAATATAGAAAATGTTAAAACATTTACTGAAGGAAAAGAAATTGTTAAAATAATTGTTATTCCTAAAAAACTAGTAAATATAGTAGTTAAATAGAATTGATAATTTCAATTCTATTTTTTATTATAATTTTTTATAAAAAGAAAATAATAAAAAATAAATATCATTTAATATCTTTACCTTAATATTTTACAATGTGTTTAAAATGTAAATTAGACAGTCTTTATTATTTAAAATAT
>JAZRAM010000059.1:0-21365 GCA_045634565.1 Bacilli bacterium | reverse complement strand
AATCAAAATAATCATCTATAAACAAACAATCTTTTAAATATTTATATGAATAACTTGGTACATATTTTTTAAATCTTTTTTTATTTTTAATAAGTTCTCTAATACTAGATGCACTTGTAATTTTACCTTCAATAGTTTTTGAATTAAAATTGCTATTTCTTTTAATAGTTACAGGCTTAATATTGTAATTATTTTTTATTATTTCTTTTACATAACAAAGACCTAATATATCATTTGGAGTATCTACTGTTTTGCCTGATATAGTTTTAAGTGCTTTAGACATAGCAGTAGGGTAATTAATTCCTTCTTCTAAGTATTTTTTAACTAATGAATCATATTTCTTATTATTAAGTTGAATATTGGCTAAACTAATAAGTTCATCAACATTATTAGATTCACTGCCAAATAAAATAGTATCACATTTTAATTCATTTAATATTTTAACTGCTCCCATAGCAAAATAATCCGCACTTTGAATATATTTAAAAGGCAGTTCAACAACTAAATCTACACCATAATTTAAAGCTATATCAGTTTTTTTAAACTTATCTATTAAACTTAAATCTCCTCTTTCAGTAATCCATCCACTTAAAACAAGTATAATATTACTATTAGGGTACATCTTTTTAATTTCGTTTAAATGGTGTAGATGCCCGTAGTGGAATGGATTATATTCACAAATAATACCAATATTCATAAAAATCACCACCAATAATATATCACATATTTAAAAAAATACAAATTATTGTTTGATATTTAATTTTAGATAATATATAATGAAATTGGTGATGATATGTCAACACATGAATACAATGATTTATTTTTAAAATGTCAGAATACTGGTAAATATCATGTTTTTACTTTTGATATTGTAGGTTCTAGAAAAATGTCTTCAATAACTAGACAAATCGCACAGTATAAATTAGTTAAATTAAATTTACTTATGTATCAAGAAATTGAGAATATAGAGAAAAAAGAAAATAGGAAGATTTTGGTTTTTGAAGAAGATTTTGTGAAATATGGTGAAAGAAGAAAAAATGTTTTGGGTATTAAGCAAGAACCATTCTTGATTGGTGATTTAATAGGTTTTACAGTTTATAGAGATACAATGACTAGAGATGAAGTAATTAAAATATATGAAAAATTAAGAAAAGAATTAGATATTGATTTTGAAATGCATTTAGCAGATGGTTATTATGAAACAAATAATTATGAGGAAGGTAGCGAAAAATATTTTAGAGGATATTGTATAGATTTACTTTCAAATTTACACAAACCATATAACAAAGAAGTTAGAAAAAAATTACAATTGATAAATAAAGGTTGATTTTTTTGATATTTTTGGTATAATGAATAAGTCAAAAGAAACAGGTGATGGCGTGCAATTTGATATTATAAGATTAAATAATAACATAGATAAGTTTATTTCAATAGATGAAACTTATACATTTACTCAAGATGAGTTAATGGGAACTGATTTATTAAAATTAGAAGATGTTAGAATTACTGGCGAATTATTTAAAAATAGTTTAGGTAATATTGAATTAAATGTAGATGTAGAAGGTGTGATGGTATTACCATGTGCTATAACACTTAAACCTGTAGATTATCCATTTTTTATAACAATTAGTGGAGAAATCGAAGAATTGATGGAAAATATGGAAGAAAATGAAAGAAATTTCCAAAATACTATTGATATTTTGCCAATAATATGGGAAAATATATTAATGGAAATTCCAATGCGAGTTGTGAGCGAGGAAGCTAAAGACAAAGATATGAATATGTCAGGGGATGGCTGGAAGTTCGTAACCGAAGAAGAGGAAAAATCAAGTCCACTTAGCGGACTTATGGATTTATTAGATGATAGTGAGGTGAAATAAATGGCTGTACCATTTAGAAAAGTTAGTAATACTAGAGGTAGAAAAAGAAGAACACATTACAAAATTAGTGAAAACGCAACAGTAAAATGCCCAAAATGTGGTGCTGAAGTTAGACCACATAGAGTATGCTTAGCTTGCGGAACTTACAAAGGTAAAGAAATAGTTAAAAATGAAACTGCTGAATAGTTTCTTTTTTTGTTGACTTAAAAGTATAGTTTTGTTAAGATAAATTAACAAGGAAGTGATTATATGTTATATAACAATATAGAAAAATTGAGGAAAATATTAGTAGAGGAGTTATCAAAAGTAGAAATAGAAAAACCAATATTATTACCTTTTGAACAAGATTTATTACAAAAATTAATATTTGATGATGATTGTTTAGCTATTTCACTTGGTTCTGTTGTACAAAACATAGATTTTAGTAATATTAGTTTTGATGGTTATGATTTACAAACTAGTACTAATAATTTTGAAGGATTCACAGGTGTAAAAATAAATCCCCAAACAATATTAAACAAAAATTTATCCTATTCTACTTTTTCAGGAGTAGAGTTTGTAGGCTCATTTGATGATGTATGGATTACCGGTGTTTCTTTTAAAGGAAGCAAAGGTGCAAAGATAAATCCTCAAACTGTATTTAATAAGGATTTATCTGAAATAAATTTTAAAGATGTAGAATTTATTGGTTCTTTTGAAAATGCAAGTATTTACGATAGTAATTTTGAAGGAAGCAAAGGTGCAAAGATAGTTCCTAAAACAATAGATGGAAATGATTTAAGTGGCTGTAAATTTAAAGATGTAGAATTTATGGGGCCGTTTGATTGTACAGAAATAAAAGGATCTGATTTTGAAGGTAGCAAAAACACAAAGATAAATCCTCAAACAATAAATAAAAAAGATTTAAGTGGCTGCAAGTTTAGAGATGTAGAATTTATTGGTAATTTTGATAATACACGTATTAATGGAGTTTCTTTTAAAGGAAGTAAAGGTGCAAAGATAAATCCTCAAACTATATGTGGAAAAGATTTAGGCAATGCAGTATGTGCTGATGTAGAATTTATTGGTAATTTCGATGGTGTATGTATAAAAGGAACAAATTTTAAAGGAAGTAAGGGTGCAAAAATAAACCCTCAAAACATATATCAAAAAGATTTAAGTAACACAGTGTGTGCAGATGTAGAATTTATTGGTGGATTCGAAAATGTAGATATATACAATGCTTCATTTGAAGGTAGTAATTATGATGAAATAGTAGAATTTGAACATTTTTTTAGAAAAAAAATAAAAAGTTTAATATTAAAAAATTCTAATAATAAATAAGAGATATAAGTCTCTTTTTTGTTGATTTTATATTTTAATTATTATATAATTTAACTACAAGAAGGTGTTTAATGTGAAAAAAATAAAGATTTTAGCATTAATGATATTAACAAGTTTATTATCAGCTTGTAGTTTAAATAAAGAAGCAATTGATGAAGAAGATTTTAATAGAATAATGATTAATGAAGGTTTTGATGTAGTTAATGTCGTAAATAAATATACTGAATATCCTTATTTTGAAGAAGCATATATAGCTAAAAAAGAAGGATATGAAATTCAATTTTATGAATTAGAAAATGATAGCTATGCCAAAAAATTATATAATGCAAATAAGCAACAAATGGAATCTGAAAAAAATGGAACATATATAGATTCAAATGTAGAGTTAATTAATTTTAATAAATATACTTTAGATACACAAGGAACGTATACTGTAGTATCAAGAATAGACGATACAATTATATATTTAAATGTAAATAATGAATATAAAGAAGAAGTAAATGCTATTTTAAAAAAATTAGGGTATTAATTTTTTGAAATATGTGTTATAATTTTAGTAATTGAAACAGAAATAGTAGTTATTTTAATAGTAATAAGAAATTTAGTGGTTGATGAAAGCTAAACAAGTTAAAATGATGAATTACCTTTCAAATCGGTTAGAGCCGTTATACTTTAAAGATCATAGTATTATGAAGTAGGGTGGTACCGTCTATATTAGGCCCCTATACTTGTAATACTTTTTTATATTTTTGGAGGTAAAATGATAAAGAAAGTAATATTTGATTTGGATAATACACTTATGCCTTTTCCAAAACATTTTGAAAAAGGGTTTAAAGAAGTGTTAAATAAACATAATGTAGATATAGATCCTACTTTGTTATATAAAGCAGTTGGAACTTATGAAACTAGTGGGAAATATACATATTATAATAAAGAAGAATTGGTTAAAGTTATAAATGAGGTTTTAAATTTAAACTTAGAAGTTAGTTTTATTGAAGATTTCTTTAATATGTATGATAAACTTATTACTGAAATAGATAAAGAAACAATAGATACATTAGAATATTTAAAAAGTAAATATAAATTATATATAATATCTAATTGGTTTACTGATTCACAAAAATCAAGACTTAAAGAAGCTGGAATACTTAAATATTTTGATGAAGTATATGGGACTGATACAATACCTATGAAACCTAATAAAGAGTGTTTTATGAGTGTTATTGGAGATTTAGATCCTAGTGAATGTGTGATGATAGGAGATAATTTAGAAGTTGATATAAAGGTTCCTTATGAAATGGGAATGCAAGTATATCACTTAAATAAGTTTGGAACTAGTAAATATCCAACTATAAGAAAAATAGAAGAGCTAAAGGAGATGTTATAATGGAATTAAATAAATATATAGATCATACTAATTTAAAAAATACTAGTACTTTAAAAGATATAGAAAAACTTTGTAATGAAGCTATTAAATATAGATTTGCTTCAGTTTGTGTATATCCATATTATGTAAGACTTGCTTCTAACTTACTTAAAAATTCTAATGTGGAAGTTTGTACTGTTATTGGATTTCCAAGTGGTATGAGTACTAAAGAAACTAAAGTATACGAAGCAATAGATGCAGTTGAAAAAGGTGCAACAGAAATAGATATGGTTATAAACATTGCTTCTTTAAAAAATAAAGATTATGATTATATAAAAGAAGAAATAGAAGAAATTAGAGATGCTATAGATGGAAAAACATTAAAAGTAATAATTGAAACTTGTTTACTTAGTGAAGAAGAAATAATTAAAATGACTGAAATATGTAATGAAACATTTGTTAATTTTATTAAAACTAGTACAGGTTTTAGTGAATATGGGGCAAGAGTAGAAGATGTAGAGTTAATGAATAAACATAAAAATGAAGTACTTGAAATAAAAGCTAGTGGTGGTATTAGAGATATTGAAACTGCAGAAGCTATGATTAGAGCTGGTGCTACTAGACTTGGAACAAGTAGTGGAGTTAAATTAATGGAAGTAGAATGTAATTGTGGTTGTGAACACCATCATTGTGATTGTGGTGATAATTGTCACTGTAAGGAGGAAAAATAATGACATTGTTTGAAGATTTAAAATGGAGAGGACTTATTAAAGATATAAGTTCACCAGAATTAGAAAAAAAATTAAATGAAGAAAAAATAACTTTTTATATAGGAACAGATCCAACTGCAGATAGTATGCATATTGGGCATTTCTCATCATTTTTAATAGCTACTAGACTTGCTAAATATGGACATAAACCAATTTTACTAATTGGTGGTGCTACTGGACTTATTGGAGACCCTAAACCAAGTACAGAAAGACAAATGATAACTAAAGAAGCAGTACTTAAAAATGTAGAAGGTTTAACTAAACAAGCTAAAGACATATTTGGATTTGAAGTAGTAAATAACTACGATTGGATTAAAGAAATAAATACTATAGACTTTTTAAGAGATTATGGTAAATATATCAATGTTAATTATATGTTAGATAAAGATATTATAAGTAGAAGATTAGAAACAGGTATTACTTTCTGTGAATTTGCTTATACAATATTACAAGGGTTAGACTTTGTACATTTAAATGAAGCAAAAGGAGTAACTTTACAAGTTGCTGGATCTGATCAATGGGGTAATATTACAACTGGTATAGAACTTGCAAGAAAGAAAAATGATGTAGAACTATTTGGTATGACTATGCCTTTAGTATTAGATTCTAATGGAGTTAAATTTGGAAAAACTGAAGGAAATGCTTTATGGCTAGATAAAAATAAAACATCTAGTTATGAATTATACCAATATTTAATAAATAGTGATGATGCATGTGTTATAGAATATTTAAAGAAATTAACTTTCTTAAGTAAAGAAGAAATCGAAAACATTGAAGTAGAACATAATAATGCTCCTCACATAAGACTTGCTCAAAAAACACTTGCTAAAGAGGTTATTACTTTCTTACATGGTAGTGAAGAATATGAAAAAGCCTTAAAAATGAGCGAAGTATTATTTAGTGGTAATGTAAGTGATTTAAGTGCTGATGAAATAGAATTATGCTTTAAAGGAGTTCCAAACTTTGAAATAACTGAAGAAGTAACTTTAATAGACATGTTAGTAAACAATAATATAGTATCTTCTAGAAGAGAAGCAAGAGAGTTCTTAAATAGTAATGCTATTAGCTTAAATGGAAATGTTGCAACTGATGAAAATATGGTTATAAATAGTGATATTGCTATAGATAATAAGGTTATAGTAATAAGAAGAGGTAAGAAAAAATACTTCTTAGGAATTGTTAAATAAACTACTTTAAATAGTAGTTTTTTTACTATTGAAAATTAAAAATCATAAAACTTGACAAAAATGAATAAAAATGTTAGTATATTAGGCATTAAAGACGAGGGGGATTATTTATGTATGAAGAAAGAAAAGAAAAATTTTCATTTAAAAGCTTCTTTTTAACACTTTTATTAGTATTATTATTTGTGTTTTTAATGTTGTGGTTATTTCCCACCAGAAGCTATGTAGATGAAAAATTACAAAGTACATACGACTTAGAAAGACTAGAAGTTCTTTATGATGAAATATTTGCTAATAACGTAGCAAGAATGAAAGATGCAGCTATTGGGTATTTTACAAATGAAAGAATGCCAAAAACAGTAGGTGAATCTAAAAAATTAACTTTAGGTGAAATGTATGATTTACACTTAGTACTTAAGATGAAGGATAAAGATGGGAAACCATGTGATACTGAAAAATCTTATGTAGAAATGACTAAGTATACAGAAGAATATAGATTAAAGGTTAATTTAAGTTGTGGAAGTCAAGAAGATTATATAATTGTTTATTTAGGATGTTATAATTACTGTAGTGATGGAATTTGTGAAAAAAGAGTTCCAACTCCATCACAAACAACAGCTAAAGAAGAGGGTAAGAAGGATCCAACACCACAAGATCCAAAACCAGAAAATCCAACACCACAAGATCCAAAACCAGAAAATCCAATTGCTAAAAAATATTTATATGAATATAAATTAGTAGTAAAAGATAGTAAAACTTGTTCAAATTGGACACAGTGGTCAAAAACAAAGGTTACTGCTAGTGATTTAGTTAAAGTAGAAACTAAACAAGTAGAAGAAGTAGTAGGTTATAAAACAATTAAAGTACCTGTTACTAAAACTGAAACAGTAACTAAGAAAGTAACTGAAAGATATATTAGTAAATATATTACAGAATTAGTAAAAACCGGAACTAAAGATGTTCAAGTTGGAACAACTACAAAAACTGTAACTGAAGAAGTTAAAGTAGGTACAGTAGAAGTTAGAACTGGTAAGATTGGAAAAGGTACGCTTAAAGAAATACCGAAAAAAACTTCTACAACTACATATGAGATTATAAGTGAAGATACTCCACCAAATTGTTCTTATTGTGAAAACGAAACAATTTATACTTGGGAGATTATTGAAATTAAGCCAGTATATGAAGTTAGAGAAGTAACAAAAACAGTACCTGTTTATAAAACTATAAACGTATATGAAACTAAAGAAGTTCCTGTATATGATTTTAGAACTGTTGAGAAAAAAGAAAAAGTAGAAAAAACTACTTATGTAGATAAGAAAGTTGAACAATATGGTAAGGTCACTTACTATAGATCTCAAACTTGTAAAATAAATAAAGGTTATACTGATATTAAGTGGAGTGATACAAAACTTGATAGTAGTTTAATCGGTAAAGGATACAAGTTAACAGGTAATGTAAAGGAAGCATAAAAAAGTGTTTAATACACTTTTTTTGTCCCTATTTTGTTTGACAAAGATTGATTGTTGTGTTAAGATAAATATGTATAGTAGGAGAATATGGAGGTGAACTATGAAAGAAACATATATATTTGATTATGTTAATGAAAATGAGTTTAGAAAACTTGAAAGAAGTATTAAAAAATATAATATGTTAGCTTATAAAAAGTTATATTTTGAATATTATCCATCTTTAAAAGAAGGTAATTTCTTAGGTAAACTTATTTCTACTAATCAAGCAAATCAAACTTCTAACTATGAATTAAAACTACCAACAGATGCTATGTTTTCTAAGGTTCACGGAGATATAAAATTATACTATACTGTTTATCACAAAGATAAAATAGTAATGTTAGATAAATTTGAACCTGTTGAAATATTAAGTGAAGGTCATGCGTCAGAGTTAGTTACTTATAAAGGTGTAATGGTATCTAAACAACATGCTGAAAAAGATATGTTTAAAATAAATTTATTAAATATGATACAAAAATAAGAGTTATAGAAATTATAACTCTTTTATTATAACTGTTTATCGTGTGTTCTGGTTCGAGAAAATAGTAAAAAAAAAGAATAAATCTTTTTGATAGTCTTACAAAGACGATTGATATAAAAAAAGTAGCAATGACTTGCATCTCTTTCTAAAATTATTAGTTATTTTTTCTTCCATAAATACTACGTGATTTAACTAAATAACCATCTCTTAGCGTTTTTGTTTTAGTAAAAGCATTAGTATAAACTGGTTCTTCACTTTCAGATATAATTGGTGTGTTGACAAGTGATAAATTAACTGAATTATTTTTTTCTTCTTTATGTGGCCCGTCTATACCATTTAATTTAACAAACTCTATTCCATTTTCAATTACTATTTCACCTGATATTGGCAAAATTGGTCCGATAGGTTCTCTTTCATATAGCCATTTAGCATTTACTTTTGCTTTCATTCCTTTTTTAGGACAATCTTCCACAACTATTAGAGTTGAAGTTTCATCATTTGAATTATTTTCTATTACAGACCACACCAAATTTTTATCGCCTTTGGGTTCCCTTAATGAATATAATGTTCCTATACGTGCATATCCTTCCATTTTTCCCGTTCTCCTTTTCTTGTAAAATATAATACCATTATTTTTGTAAAATGTCTATATTTCCATCTTCAAATCGTCTTTATCTCTTTCTTAATGATTCTTCTACATCAAATTCTTTGCGATAATATTTATCATATAAACCAACTTTTCTTATGATTTTTTCTAAAAGAAAAAAATCAATCATTTCGATTGATTTCTATCTATCAAAATTCGAATAGTTCGAACAGATTCAACATTGGTGCGAGTGAAGGGACTTGAACCCCCATGCCGTAAGGCGCTAGATCCTAAGTCTAGTGCGTCTGCCAATTTCGCCACACTCGCAAATAAAAAATGGTGGATCTTGTAGGACTCGAACCTACGACCGCCCGGTTATGAGCCGGATGCTCTAACCAACTGAGCTAAAGATCCATCGACTTAATTAATATATCACATATTTTCGTAAGTTGCAATACTTTTTTGAAAAAAAAGTTAGAGCATCCCTCAAAAACTACTAAATTTTCTTAAAAAAATCTAATATAATATATGGAAAACATATAAAAAATATGAATATATATGATTTGACAAATATAATGTTTTGTGTTAGTATATTAAGCACTTAAGGGGGATTATTATGAGAAAGTTTAAAATTGATAAAAATTTAAGTACAAGATTAGCTGCTTTATCAGCTGCAGGAATTATTTTAGTAACAGGATTAACAGGATGTAAATCAAAAGAAAATAAAACAGAATCAGTTAATAGTTCAATTGTAACTATGGTAGAAGATACAACTAATAAAATTGATACTATTTCACCTGAAGCAAGTGACGAAGTAGTAGATAATGCATCAATTATGTTATTACTTGATGTAATTGCTAAAGAAGATGAAAATGGTAAGATAAGTGCTGATGTAATATCTGAGTTTAAAGCTAAATTAGATGTTGATGATATGATTAGTGAATTTACTTCTTTCTTAGATATGATTGGATTTAATGCTAAAGAAACAGGTAAAGTAGAAAAAGTTAGTACAGTATTACCAGAAGAATTAAAAAATGATAAAGTAATTCTTTCTAATATTGAAACTATTTTAGAAAACATTATTAAATATTCTAAAGAAGGAAAAAAAGATGGTGTAGTTACTGAATTTAATAAAATCTATACATTATTTGTAGAAGAAAAAGAAATTGAGATGAATGGTACTACATTTGAAATTAGAGATTTAACATTCCCATCTAGAGCAGTTGCTACTACATATGCTGAAACTGCTGGTTATTATGCAACAAACTATATTTCAGAAGATAAATTAGCTAAATTAGATGATAGAACTAACGACCAAAATAATAAAGCTTATATTAAAGAAAAATTAGAAAAATTATCTAATCAAATGGAAGAAAAGTCACAAGTAGACGTAATTAGTTTATTTGATGCTAAATATATAGAAGTTACTAATTTATTAAATGGTAAAGTTAATTTAAGTGAATCAACTATTAAAAATTTAGTTAATTATATGAACTTAAAATATATATCAGGAGATAAAGTTGCTACTAAAGATATGAATACATTAGTAGGGGAATATGAAGATGAAAAAGTTACTGATGTTATAACTGCTATTGAAGCTATTAACACATATAACTTTAATAATCAAAATAATATTATTCCATTCTCAGTATTCTTAGTAGATGAACATTTAAAAACTGATACAGGAAAAACTGATAAAATAGCTTTAGACTTTGTTCAATATAATACTATAATGTTAAATAATACTGATGATGTTAAAACTTATGATGAATTAAGTAATAATCCATATTTCAAAAATGTATTTAAATATTTTACAAAACAAGATTTCACACATATAACTAAAGACGAAAATGGAAAACAAGTTGATAACGATATAGTATGGCAACACATCAGTGATGGAGTTAATTTTGTTAACTATCAAGTTATCTTAAACTCATTAAATAAATTACCACAAGTATCTAATATAGATAACTATAAATCAGTTACTGAAGAAAACTTTGGACAATCAATTCAATACATTCAAAATACAATTATGGATGAATGTAAGAAAGTTGATACTAAAGAATATATTTTAACTAAATAAAAAGTGTTTAAATACACTTTTTTTGTTAAGAAAAGAAATAATTATGATATAATTAAATAGGAAGTGATAATATGAAGATTTATAATACATTAACTAGAAAAATAGAAGAATTTATTCCTATCAATAAAGATATGATTACTATGTATACATGCGGGCCTACTGTATATCATTATGCTCATATAGGAAATCTTAGAACATATATCAATGAGGATGTTTTAGAAAAGACTTTAAAGTATATTGGTTATAATGTTAAAAGATGCATGAATATTACTGATGTAGGGCATTTAACTAGTGATGCTGATACTGGTGATGATAAAATGCTAAAAGGAGCTAAAAGAGAAAATAAAACTGTTTTAGAAATAGCTGATTATTATACTGAAGAATTTAAAAAAGATGCGGCTAAATTAAATATTGCTTGGCCCGAAATAGTTGTTCCTGCAACAGGTATGATTGATGAATATATTAAGTTTATTGAAAAGTTAGAAAAAGATGGATATGCATATTTTAAAGGTGGTAATGTATATTTTGATACATCTAAATTAAATGATTATTATGTTTTAACTAATCATACAGAAGAATCTTTAATGGATGCTGTAAGGGATGATGTTGAATTAGATGAAAATAAAAAGAATAAAACAGATTTTGTATTATGGTTTACTAAATCTAAGTTTGATAGTCAAGAATTAAAATGGGATTCACCATGGGGAGTAGGATATCCTGGATGGCATATTGAATGTTCTTGTATTTCACTTAAATATTTAGGAGAATACTTGGATATTCATTGTGGTGGAGTAGATAATATATTCCCACATCATACTAATGAAATAGCTCAAACAGAAAGTTTTATAGGACATAAATGGTGTAATTACTGGTTCCATCCTGAACATTTAAATGATGCAACTGGTAAAATGAGTAAATCTAAAGGAGAATTCTTAACAGTATCACTTTTAGAATCTAAAGGATATAATCCTCTTGCTTATAGACTAATGTGTTTAGGATCACATTATCACAAACAATTAGTATTTACATATGATTCATTAGATAGTGTAGTTAATGCATATAATAAACTAATCAATAAAATAAAAAGCATTAAAAAAGATGATTCAACTGTAAATTATGAAGAAGCAAAAAAATATCAAGATAAGTTTAAAAGTGAGTTAGAAAATGATTTAAATACAGCCAATGCTTTAACTGTACTTTATGATGTATTAAAAAGTGATTTAAATAATAATACTAAATTATATTTAATAGATGATTTTGATAAAGTATTAAGCTTAGATTTATTAAAAAAAGAAGAAGTAGATAGTGAATTACTTGATTACATAAATAAAAAAATAGAAGAAAGAAAAGAAGCTAAAATAAATAAAGATTATACTTTAGCAGATTCTATTAGAAAAGAACTAGAAGAAAAAGGAATAATATTAAAAGATACTAGAGAAGGAACTATATTTGAAATAATATAGTTTCTTTTTTATTTATGTGCTATAATTATATTTGGTGGATATATGAATGGAATACTTATAATAGATAAACCAAAAGGTATTACAAGTAGAGATGTAGTAAATAATGTGGTAAAAAGATTTAATACAAAGAAAGTGGGACATACAGGAACACTTGATCCAATTGCTACAGGAGTACTTGTAGTATGTGTTGGAAGTGCTACTAAATTAGTTGATGAATTAACGTCTAATGATAAAGAATATATTGCTAATGTAGAGTTAGGTACTTTAACTGATACTCTTGATAATACAGGTAATATAATTAGTGAAGAAAAATGTATTAAAACTAAAGAAGAAATAATAAATGTATTAAATAGTTCTAAAGGTAAATATATGCAAGAAGTGCCAATTTATTCTGCAGTTAAAATAAATGGTAAAAAGTTATATGAATATGCTAGAGAAAAAATTGATGTAGATTTACCTAAAAGAGAAGTTGAGATAAGTGATATTGAACTAGTTAGTGATATAGAATATATAGATGATAAAACTTGTTTTAGTTTTAAATGTAGTGTTTCTAAAGGTACTTATATAAGAAGTTTAATAAGAGATATAGCTCATAAATTAAATACAGTAGGTATTATGACTGATTTAAGAAGAATAAGACAAGGTAAGTTTAATATAGAAGATAGTGTTACTATAGATAATATAAATGAAAATAGTTTAATTGATATAGTTGATGTATTAGACTATAAAAAAATAGAGTTAACTATAGAAAAAGAAAAAGAAGTGTTGAACGGTGCTATTATAGATAACATTTATGATAGTGATGAAGTTTTATTTATTAAAGATAGTGAAGCTATAGCTCTATATAAAAAATATGATAAAGATAATAAAAAATTAAAACCATATAAAATGTTTAAAGGAGGAAGATAATATGACATTAGTTATTATGGCTGCAGGAATGGGAAGTAGATTTGGTGGTTTAAAACAAATTGAACCGGTAGGCCCTAACGGAGAGTTTATAATAGATTATTCTATTTATGATGCTATTCAAGAAGGATTTACTAAAGTAGTATTTATAATTAAAGAAGAAAATTATGATATATTCAAAGATACTGTAGGAAAAAGAATAGAAGGTAAAATAGATGTGGAATATGTATTCCAAGATATTAAGAATGTACCAAAAGGTATAGTTTTACCTGAAGACAGGGTTAAACCTTTAGGTACAGGACATGCAATACTTAGTTGTAAAGGAGTAGTTAATGAGCCATTCGCTATTATAAACTCAGATGATTTCTATGGCAGAGATGCATTTATGAAAGCAGCTAACTTCTTAAAAGAAGATACTACTGATTATGCCATGATAGGTTATTTAATAGGTAATACATTAACTGAGAACGGTTCTGTTAAAAGAGGATATTCTGAACAAATAGATGGATATTTAAGTAATATAATTGAATCAACTGTATATAGAGAAAATGATAAAATAAAAGTAGAACCTTTAGATGGTAGAGAAGGTTTCTATGCTAAAGATGAAGATTTAGTATCTATGAATATGTTCTGTTTTAAACCTGATATGATTGATTATTTAGATGAACACTTTATTGATTTCTTTGAAAACAATAAAGAAGATTTAAGTAAATGTGAATATTTAATTCCAGATGTAGTATTTGAAAGAATAGAAAATGATAATTTAAATGTTAGAGTAGTAGATACCACTTCAGTATGGAAGGGTGTTACATACAAAGAAGATAAAGAAGAACTTGTAAGTTATATAAATAATTTAATAGAAAATGGAGAATATCCTACTAATTTATATAAATAATACAAAAAAAGAGTTAATCAACTCTTTTTTCTCTTAATAATTCATTTATATAAGTTTTATATTTTAAAAATTCTTTATCATTATTATTTATTTGAATAACATAATTTATTTTACCACTTAAAGATCTTAAATATTTAAGTGGAGTTATATTATTATTTGTAAATTTTAAATGCGAATCAATACCAAATGTTTTTATATAATATATTTCTTTTCTTATGTTTTTTCTATATGTAGAACAAATTTGAACTTTTTCATTAACTGTAATTCCAGTAACTGTTTGTCTATTTCCTTTATTTATAATACAAGTTTTATCATCATTTATTTCTAAATTTAATTTTAATAAAGCTTTTCTTACTGTTTTTATTACATTAGATGGATTAAAATTACCCGAAAAAGTTAAATCATCAGAATATCTAGTATACGAAATATTATTATCTTCACAGTAATCTCCAATATATTCATCAAATTCTTTCATAACTAAATTAGAAATGTATGCTGAAGTAGGTGAACCTTGAGTTAAATGATTATTATAAGTACAAAGATGAGTTAGTAGCATTCCTATTTCTTTAGGAAAATATTCTATAGAAAAGCAACTATCATATATATCAGAAAATTTTATATTCTCAAAGAAATCTTTAATATCTAATTTTAAAATAGTTTCCTTATTTAAATGTTCTATAGCATTATCCTTTAAACTTATACCTTTTTTATATGCTTTAGCATACTTAGAAATACTTTTGTTATTTAATATATTATTTAATATTCTTCTTTGTATATTTTTTAAAGTAGGATTCGGCTCATATATAGTTCTAAGTTTACCATTCCTTTTTTTAATTTTAAATATTCTATAATTATTTTCTATATTATTACTAATTGAATAGAGCATATTTATTTTCTCTTTATCACTTAGTTTACCATCAATTAAATTAAGAGATAATAAAAATTCTTTTGTTTGTTCTTTAGTAATATATTTCCACATTTTTATTACCTCCTTTAAGAGCAATACTTGAAATATTGTAATATGGAAATGGACTAAAAGCGTAGCGGCTACACAGCGTGTAGATTAAGTCCTTTGGAATATTACAATTTTATATTATAGTTAAAATCGTACTTTAACGACTCGCTAAAGCTGGAATAAATCCATACACTATTGCTCGAAAATATAATAACACATCTTTTTTTAAATGTAAAATAAAAAAGCTATTTAGCTTTTATATTTTTCTATATAATCCAATAGCTTTTCCTAATATGAATACATTATCAAATATAAATGGATCCATAGTATCATTTTCAGGTTGTAATCTAATATGATCTTTTTCTTTATAAAATGTTTTAAGTGTAACTTCGTTTTCTTCTGTCATAGCTACAACAATTTCACCATTTCTAGCGGTATTTCTTCTTTCAACAATAACGATATCTCCATCAAGTATTCCTGCATTAATCATACTATCGCCACTTACATTAAGTGTGAATACTTCCTTATCTTTTGGAACTAAATATGCAGGTAGTGAGAAGAATTCATTTGGATTTTCTATTGCTTCAATAGGATTTCCTGCAGTTATTTTACCAAGAAGAGGTACTTCTATAACATCTTCATTTTTTGGTATAAATTCATTTTCTACCATAAGTTCAATTGTTCTGTTTCTATTGTTTCCTTTTTTAATATAACCTTTGTTTGCTAAACAATCTAGGTGTGCTTGAACTGTAGCAGGTGATGACACACCAATTGCTTCAGCAATTTCCCTTACAGTAGGTGGGTAACCATGTGATACTATATATGATTTAATAAACATTAATGCATCTTCTTGACGTCTAGTTAATTTTTCCATAACTTTCCTCCAATTCTATATACATTTTAACACACTTCTTTACACTTGTCAAACATTTGTTCAAATATTTTTAAAAAACTATTGACACGAATAAATGTTCGTAATAAGATAAATACAGAAAGAAGGTAATAGTATGGAATTAGTTAAAAGTAAAGGTTTAGTTATTTTTCTAGTAGTAATGCTTAGTATAACTGTTGTAAGTTCTATAAATACTAGAAAATTTGATGAAAGAAATAAAGACATTGAAAAGTCTTATATTTCTATGAATATAAAATAACATCCTTTATTTGTCAGGATGTTTTTTTAATATTCTTTTAACATTATATAAATCAAATAAAGTAACAAACATTATATTAATACTTGTAGCAATCAACAAACTCCATAAACCGATTTTAAGATGTGAGAAAATAAATAAAGAGATAGTTC
The DNA here is from genome assembly GCA_045634565.1 of Bacilli bacterium. GTDB lineage: Bacteria > Bacillota_I > Bacilli_A > RF39 > UBA660 > UMGS1613. The sequence continues at coordinate 4,665 of JAZRAM010000059.1, read as the reverse complement.
TAAGTATCATACCAATAAGAGTACCAATCATAGATATTTTGGCACTTCCCATTGCTTGAAGACTGCTAGATATTGGAGATTGTATATAATGAAGTAGGCAAATAGGTGCGATTGTTTTTATATATTCTATTCCTTTATTAGTATTAAAAAGAAGTTTTAGTAATATATCTGGAAATAGTTCAAAAACAATAGTAGCAGGTATTCCTATAAGTAATGAGAAAAAAATAGCTTGTTTAATTTTTTTGCTGATATATTTATAATTACCTTTTACATAATTCTTAGAAACTATTGGAATAAGTGCTTGAGATATCGCTCCTGTAAAAAAAGAAGGAAGTAAAACTAGCTGCATAACATATCCGTTTATAATTCCATATTCAGTAACTATAAACTTATTTGTATATCCGATTTTTAATAATACAAAAGTAATAATTATTGGTTCTAAAAAGTATCCAATAGATCCTATAAGTCTACTTCCCGTAGTAGGAATAGCTATTTTAAATAGTTCTTTTATATTTTTAATATTAGGCTTAAGTTCTTTACCTTTACACTTAAAATTAGGTATAAGGAATATAAAAATTATAATACTAGAAAGTTCACAGAATATATTAATTAATATTACAAAAGCAATCACATATTCTATACCTTTACTTAAGAAGAAAGGAATACCAATAATTATAAAAATTAATTTAACTAAATCTTCTATAATATTAGTTATAACATGAGGATACATTTTTTGTTTAGCAAAAAAATAACTTCTAAGACAATTTGAAATAGTTATAAAAGGAAGTACAAAACCTATACTAAGTAAACCTAAAGATAGTCTAGAATCATTTAATAGATTGTTACTTAAGAATGTACTTGATACTATTAGAAATAACATAATAATAATATCTATTGAAAGTGATATAAGTATAGCTGTAAAAACTAAGTTTTTAGTATTGTATTTATCACTCGCAATTAGTACATTTAAAGCAGTTGGAAGTCCTAACTGTGCTATACTATTAAGTAATAAAAATGTTGGCATAATCATTGAATAGAGTCCAATACCTTCTGTGCCTATAAGACGTGTTAAAACTATTTTAATAGTCATTCCAAGAACTTTAGTGAAAAAACCACCAATTACAAGTATAAGAGTAGATTTAATAAATTTGTTTTTCATAGTACAAGTTTATTCTAATAAATATTAAAAAGTACAAGTTATACTATTTTTATAAAATTGTAATAGTAAAAACTACAGCAAACAGTAATCTGTCTGTAGTTTCTTATTTACTGTAAAAATAAGATTACAATTAAATCAAATCGTTCATTTGATTAAATATTTTGTATATGATATCTTGTTTAAACAGGAGGTTAGTATGAATTATTATAATGAAATAAAAGAACAATTGATAAACAATGAAGTATATAAAAAAGTAAAGGATTATAGTAAAAATAGAAATGAACTTGAAACTTATTATAATGTAGGGAAACTAATAATAGAAGCTCAAGGTGGAGAAACAAGAGCTAAATACGGAGATAATTTAATAAAAGAGTTTTCTAAGAAATTAATTAAGGAATTAGATAAAAAATATAATACAACTCTTTTAAAGAATATAAGGCAATTTTATTTAATGTTAAAAAAAGGTCCGACACTGTCGGACAAATTGAGCTGGAGTCATTACGTTGAATTATTAAAACTTGATGATATAAATGAAATTAACTATTACATTGATATTTCATTAAAACAAAAATTAGCCGTTAGAGACCTTAGATTTAAAATAAAAAATAAAGAATATGAAAGACTTTCTATTGAAGTAAAGAATAAATTAAGTAGAAAAGAAGAATATAAAATAAACGATTTAATAAAGAATCCAATACTAATTAAAAATAGTTATAATTATGAAAAAATAACAGAGAAAGTATTAAAACAATTAATACTTGAAGATTTAGATAATTTTTTATCTGAATTAGGGGAAGACTTTTTATATGCAGGAAATGAATACAGAATAAAAATAGGAGATAGATATAATTATATAGATTTACTCTTATATAATATTAAATATAATTGCTATGTAGTTGTTGAATTAAAAGTAACTGAATTGAAGAAAGAATATATAGGTCAAATAAGTACATATATGAATTATGTAGATAAAAATATAAAACGCATAAATCAAGATAAAACAATAGGAATAATAATATGTAAAAAGGGTAATGATTTTGTAATGGAATACTGTAGTGATGATAGAATATTTGAAACTAATTATATACTAATGTAGATTTTTTAAATAATTTTTACAAATATCCTTTTAAAATAATTTTATTTAATATATAATAGATATGTATCTAGTTATAATTATAGGAGGTAGTCCATGGATATAGAGTTTAATAGTGTTAAAGAATTGTATGAAAGATTAAAACCCGCACTTACTACTAAAGTAACAGAATTAAAAAGGAATGATTTAGATTACATAAAAATAGAAGATATTTGGAATTATTTAAAAGATTCTAAATGGTCAAAGGCTAATAACTTACTTTTATATCAAATGGTAGATGATATACTTAATTTAGATAATAATGAGATAGATGAGTATGTTAAAGGTGAGATAAGAAAGAAAGTTATACAACCTAACTTAGAAAATATGAAATGGGATGATGATTATGACAAAAAAGAAGAGTAATATAAAAATAAAATTTAGTAGTGCGATTTTAACAACTTTAGCAGTCTTATTAATTTCTATAGTAGGAGTATATTTTGCTATTAAGAATTTAAATTTTGGACTAGATTTACAAGGTGGATTTGAAGTATTATACGAAGTTGATAGTATAGACGAATCTAAGGTTACACCTGATATGGTTAATAGTACTTATAAAATCATTGAAAAAAGAATAAACACGCTAGGAGTTAGTGAACCTGAAATAGCTATAGAAGGAAATAATATTCGTGTAACTATGGCAGGTATTGATAATATTGATGATGCAAGAAAAACTATTAGTACTACAGCTGCTTTAACATTTAGAACTATCGATAGCGAATTACTTATGGATAGTAGTGTTTTAAACAGTGGTAAAGCAAGTGTAGGATATGAAACTGATAAAGGATATTTTATTTCTTTAGGTGTTAAAGATTATGAAGAATTCTATGAACAAACTAAAAAAGTTAGTGAAATGGAAAATAATCAAATAGTTATTTGGTTAGATTACGAAGAAGGAACAGAACTTGAATTAGTTGGAAATGGTTATGGATATTATGAAACTACAGATATGAGTATTGAAGGTGATGAATCTTTAGACACAAATATATTCCATGCTTGTGGAGATTTAGCTAATTCTAACTGTTTATCAGTTGCTGGAGTATCTCAAGGATTTGCTAGTGATGTTATAATTCAAGGTAATTTTACTAAAGAAGAAGCTCAAGGCTTAGTTGATTTAATAAATAGTGGTAGTATGCCAACTAAATTAACTGAAATATCTTCTAAAACAGTATCTGCTTCATTTGGAGAAAACTCACTTGATAAAACATTTACTGCAGGAGTTGTAGGTATATCTGCTATCGCACTTTTACTAATTATTTTATATAGAGTAAGTGGTGTAGTTGCTAGTGTTAGTATACTTGCTTATACATTCTTAACTTTACTAATATTTAATTTAGTAGGTGGAAGACTTTCTTTACAAGGTATTGCTGCTTTAGTAATTGGTATTGGTATGGCAGTAGATTCAGCTGTAATTAGTTTTTCTCGAATTAAAGAAGAACTTGCTCGTAAAGTAAGTTTAAAAACTGCTTATGAAAAAGGTAGTAAAGATTCGTTTGTATCAATATTAGATGCTAATGTTACAACATTAATTGCTGCTATAATCTTATTTATATTTGGTGAAAGTAGTGTTAAAGGATTTGCTACTATGCTAATTATAAGTATTATAGTAACATTCTTAGTAATGGTATATTTAAATAGATATTTAATTAAATTACTTGTAAGAAGTGAAAAATTTGAAAAACATACAATAGCATTTATTGGTTATAAAGAAAATAAAAAGAAAAGTAAGTTTGACTTTGTTAAACCAAGAAATATTGTATTTATAGTAGTAGGGTTAATTATACTTTTAGGTTGTATGTTTACATACAGTGAAGGATTAAACTTAGGAATTGATTTTAAAGGTGGATCTACTATAGAAATTAATTCTAATGAAAAACTAAAACTTAAAGATGTAGAAAAAGATTTAGAAGAGTTAGAATATAAAATAGAAAAAGTAGAACAATTAGATGATTCAAGGGTTTATGTAACTATTGATAATGTACTTGATAATAATGAAACAACTAAAGTGGAAGAATATTTTAATGAAAAATATGATGCGACTACAAGTGTAGGTGCTATATCTAATCAAGTTAAAAAAGATATAACTGCAAATGCTATTAAAGCTTTAATTTATGCTTGTATAGGTATGATTATTTATATAACTATTAGATTTAAATTTAGTTATGGTGTAAGTGCTATTATAGCGTTAGTTCACGATAGTTTAATGGTATTAATATTATTTAGTTTACTTAGACTTGAAGTAAATAGTATGTTTATAGCTGCTATACTTTCAATAATTGGATATTCAATAAATAATACAATAGTTGTATTTGATAGAATAAGAGAAAATAAAACTAAACTATATAAAGATAAGATTAAAAAGATAGAGGAGTTA
>JAZRAM010000058.1:0-18815 GCA_045634565.1 Bacilli bacterium | reverse complement strand
TTTCTTGAATAGAATGAGTTATTGTATTAGTCTGTATACTTATAAAACCAAATATATCAGTTAATATTATTATAAAAGCATAAATATTACCTAATAATTTATTATTTAATCCATATTTTATATAATAACTAGGACCACCTTTACTAATAGAATTAGTATCTTTTTTTTGATAAAGCATTCCTAGTATAGTTTCTACAAAAGTAAGTGATGTAGCAAGTAATGAGCTTATCCACATCCAAAAAATACTACCTACTCCACCATAATAAATAGAAATAGCTATTCCAGCAATACTACCTACACCAATTCTACCAGCAAGTACCATCATTAAAGATTCAAATGGTTTAATAGTTTCTTGATCTTTATTTTTTATAAATAAACTTTTAAACATTTTTATAAATCTAAACTGTATAAATTTTAATTTAAAAGAAAAATAAAGACCACTCATAATTATTAAAGTTGTTGCGATTAACCATATTATTCTGTTTAACATTTAATCACCAATAAAGTATATGTTTTTTTTACAAAAAGAAAATCTACTTTATAGTAGATTTTCCATTTTTTATGACGTATGAGGCAATTTAGGTATACCATAACCTACCTTATCTGCAATATATTTTGCTAAAATATCAGTATCTGTTGTGTTTATTAAACCATCAATATTTACATCCGCTACTAATAATTGAATATTATTTAGTTCCATTTTACCTGAAATATACTTACTTATATAAGCTATATCTGTTGTGTTTATATTTCCATCCTCATTTACATCACCATACAAAACCCAATTTGCTACATAACTTAAATTTCCTGTTGTACCTTCTGGTATTATTACCTCTTTTTGTGGAGTGACTCCATTACTTCCTGTCCATCCTGCAAATACATATCCTTCTTTTGTTGGATTTTTTAATTCGTATTCTAAAGAAATTTCAGCATATATGCTAATATTTTGTTGTTTTACTTCCCCCCCATTTAATTCATAATTAATTTGATATTGTTTTCCTGTATTATATGGCAAATTTTGTATACCATAGCCTTCTTTATCTGCAATATATTTTGCTAAAATATCAGTATCTATTGTATTTATTAAACCATCAATATTTACATCTGCTACTAATAATTGAATATTATTTAGTTCCATTTTACCTGAAATATACTTACTTATATAAGCTATATCTGTTGTGTTTATATTTCCATCCTCATTTACATCACCATATAACACCCAGTTTGCAGTTAAAGTTATATTACTTGTAATTTGATAATTAAAATCATATTCTTTATCTCCTAAAAACCATCCATTAAATAAATAATTTGTTTTTGATGGATTTGATGGATTTGTCACTTTATTTCCTTCAACTACTTTTTGACTTGATACATTGCTACCTCCAGTTGAATCAAAATTTACTGTATATTCTTTTTTAGATGGTTGTGGAGTTGGTTTATTATTGTTAGTTTGATTATTATTACTAACACTATTTTCTGATTTCTTAATTTCAGTTTGTTCCCATTTTGCAAATAATTCTATATCAGATTCTACAACTGATTCAAAATCATATTTAACTCCATTTAATTGCCATTCTACAAAAGTATATCCTTCTTTTGTTGGATTAATTGGTATTATTATTTTATTTCCTCTTTCTATTATTTGATTAGGAATTGTTGTTCCACCCTCACTATCAAAACTTACAACAAAAGTTTCAATATTTTCAACTTTTTCTATCCATTCTGCTTTTAACACTAAATCAGTTTTAACTTCACTACTAAAATCATATGTTTTGCCTTCATATAACCATTGAACAAACATATAACCTTCTTTTGTTGGATCATTTGGTTTAATTGCATTATCACCTTCGTTGACAACCTGTGTACTTATTGTTGTTCCTCCATTTGTTTCAAAAGAAACATTATAAGTATTTACTTTTTTATCTTTTGTAAAAAAAAATACTAGACCTATTATTGCAGCTAGTGCAATTATTGAACTTATTATAATTACTACTTTTTTATTCATATTACCTACTCCTTCTACTTTATACGAGAATTATAACATATTTCTGATCTATAGTAAATAGTGCATTAAGTTAGAGTGAAAGTTATTAACATTAAAAGACTTAAGAAGATTTCTTAAGTCTCTTGATATATGGAAGTATAAATAATATTATACCAACAACAATCATTATTATTGATACTAGTTGTGCGGCTTTTAATTCAAAAAACATTAAACTGTCTTGCCTTAAAGATTCTATTAAAAACCTAAGTATTCCATATCCTACAAAATATATGGAAGTTATTTTCCCTGGCTTAATAGATTTTATATTTCTAATTACTAGTATTATTATAAATATTAATAAACACCCTAATGATTCATACAGGAAAGTGGGGTGATAATAACCTGGTATTGCAACTTTAAATGGATCATCTATATACATACCTTCTATTATAAATTCAGGTATATGTAGACTTTGTAAAAATGCAGGATTGTTTGGATTAACTTTATCTAGTAAAGGCCCAAATGCTTCTTGATTAAAGAAATTTCCCCATCTACCAATAGATTGTCCTAAAACAAGAGCTGGTGCGAATACATCTAATATATCTAATAGTGATATATCATGTTTTCTTGTATAAAAGAAGATAAATATGATTCCTGCGATTATACCTCCATGTATAGCAAGGCCGCCTTCCCATATTTTAAATATGTCTATTATATTCATATAGTCTTTAAAATTAAATATACAATAATAAAGACGCGCTCCTAATATACATACGATTACTAAGTAAAAACACATATCACTTATTTTAGTTGTATTTAATCCTTTTTTCTTACACCTACTTATAACAAGTCCATAACCTATTATGAAAGCTAATAGTATAAGTGCTGAATACCATTTAATTTCAAAAAACCCTAAGTCTAATAGTGTTGAACTCATTTCTTTCTCCCTTTAAGTAAATTATCTATTATAAGATTATCCATTATAGCATTCATAATTGATATTATTATTGAAACAAAGAATACCATTATTGTACCTCTTATTTCAAAATGACTACCTAATATAAAATCTGTTATTTTCAATACTAATATATTTATTAATGGATAGAAAAGACCTAAAGTAAGAGCAGTTAATGGTAATGTCATCCATACTAATAATGGTTTTATAGTTCTATTAAGTATAAAAACTATAATAACTGCAATTAGACCCCAAAGTCCAAATAATCTATTATCTATATATATTGTTTTTTGAAATATTACAGAAACTGTTATAAGTACTAAAGCATAACCTACCATATGAATAAACCAATCTAAATATTTATTTATTTTCATCTTATCACCTATTATAATTATATACCTATTCGCTTTTTAATTCAAATAGAATATCCCTAAGTTCCATAGCTCTTTCAAAATCTAGGTTCTTAGCAGCTTCTTTCATTTCATTTTCAAGTCTAATCATAAGTTTTGCTTTATCTTGTTTAGACATCTTCTCAGGTTTAATTTCTTCTTCTACTTCATTAGATACTATATCAGCTATTTCTTTTATTATTGTTTTTGGAGTTATATTATGTTGCTTGTTATATTCTTCTTGTATTTGTCTTCTTCTTTCTGTTTCTTTTATAGCAATATCCATAGATTCACTAATGTAATCTGCATACATTATAACTTTACCATTAGCATTTCTAGCAGCTCTTCCTATTGTCTGTATTAAACTTCTCTCACTTCTTAAGAAACCTTGTTTATCGGCATCCATAATAGCTACTAAAGATACTTCTGGAATATCTAATCCTTCTCTAAGTAAGTTTATTCCAACTATTACATCATATTTGCCTTTTCTTAAATCTCTTATTATTTTAAGTCTTTCTAATGATTTAATCTCTGAATGTAGGTAAGCTACTTTAATATCTAAACCTTTTAAATATTGAGTTAATTCTTCAGCCATTCTAATAGTTAAAGTAGTTATAAGTGCTTTTTCATTTTTTTCTACTCTTTCATTTATCTCACTAATTAAATCATCTATTTGATTTTTTGTTGGATGAACTTCTATAATTGGATCAAGTAGCCCTGTAGGTCTTATAAGTTGTTCTACTGGAGTGGATGAGTGTTCTAATTCATAATCACCTGGAGTTGCAGATACATAGATAACTTGATTTATTTTATCTTCAAATTCATTAAATTTTAAAGGTCTATTATCAAGTGCGCTAGGAAGTCTAAATCCATAATCAACTAATACTTCTTTTCTAACTCTATCTCCATTATACATACCTCTTACTTGAGGGAGTGTAACATGGGATTCGTCTACAAAAAGTAGGAAATCATCTTTAAAGAAATCTATAAGAGTTGTTGGAGTTGCTCCTGGTTCTTTTAAAGCAAGAGGTCTAGAATAATTCTCTACTCCCCTACAGAATCCAGTTTCTTCTAGCATTTCCATATCATAATTAGTTCTTTCACTAAGTCTTTGATGTTCTAAAAGTTTATTATTTTTTTGAAAATATTCTAATCTTTCTTCTAATTCTTTTCTTATGTTTTCGATTGCTATTTTTAATTTTTCTGGACTAGTTACAAAATGACTTGCCGGGAATAATGATATTGACTTTTTATTTGAAGTTATACTTCCTGTTATAGGATCAAACTCTTTAATTGATTCTATTTCATCTCCAAAAAGTTCTATTCTAATACCTTTAGTGTGTTCATTTATAGGAACAATATCTATAATGTCACCTTTAGCTCTAAAAGTACCTCTTTTAAAATCTATATCATTTCTTTCATAAAGCATATCTATTAACTTTTCTATTATTTCTTCTCTATCGATGGTTTGTCCTTGAAAAAGAGTTAACATCTTCTTTTGATATTCTTCCATTTCTCCTATACCATATATGCAAGATACTGAAGCAACTACTATTACATCAGTAAAATTTAAAAGAGATGCAGTAGCAGCATGTCTTAATTCATCTATTTCATCATTGATTGCTGCATCTTTTTCAATATATGTATCTGTTTTAGCTACATAGGCTTCGGGCTGATAGTAATCATAATAACTAATAAAGAAACAAACTTTGTTATTAGGAAATAATTCTTTAAACTCTGCGTATAATTGTCCAGCAAGAGTTTTATTGTGTGCAAGGATAAGAGTTGGTTTATTTACTCTAGCAATTACATTTGCCATAGTAAAAGTTTTTCCTGAACCTGTGACACCCATTAAAGTTTGATGTTTTTCTCCATTTTTAATACCTTGAACTAATTTTTCTATCGCTTGTGGTTGATCTCCACTAGGTGAATATTTAGATACTAATTCAAACATAATTGCCTCCTTTCATGTTATTATATTTTACCACCTTTACTTAACAAAAACAAGGTAGATGTCTACCATATTTTATTATTTAAATTTTTTTATTTATTATTTTAAACAGTTATTTTTATGTATTAAAATTAATATATTAAGTATAATTTAATTGATTGTACTAATCAAATGTGATACCATGAATAGTGTAAAAATAAGGAGGCATATGATGAAAAATTTTGTTCTTACAACGGATAGTGCTATGTGTGTAGTAAAAAAAGAGGACTCTATCATTATTCCAACCCAAATTATGGATAACAAAGGTAATTCTTATTATGATAATATTGATATAGATAATAAAAAAATATTAGATGATATGGAAAAGGGGTTAATTTATAAAACAGCTTCACCTTTGCTAGGTGATTTTGAAAAAACATTTCGTTCAGTTTTAGATACAGGTAAAGATGTTATTCATTTAAGTGTTGGTAGGCATGTTAGTCAAGGGAGTGTTAATGGAGCTAATTTAATTGCAAATGAATTAAATGAAGAATATGAAAATAAAGTGTACGTTATTGATTCAATGACAGGTGCCACTGGTGGTACATTACTTTATGAACTTGCTTATCAAGATATATTAAAAAGTAACTTACCTACAGAAAAGATAGTTGAAAAATTAAATAAATTAAAAAAACAAATTAAAACAGCTTTTTATGTTCCAAATATTGATGGTTATGTTCGTAGTGGTAGAGATAAAACTAACTCCCATTTAAAAAATACTGTATTATCAACAACTTCAAAACTTGCTAAACTTGCATGTTTTAAATTTAGAGTTGATTTAACCGATAATGGAGAATTATATTTAAAAAAATTTTTTAGAGCTGCATCTCATCAAGGTATGGAAAAGATGGTAATGGATATTGTTAACGAAAACAATATTGATACTTTTGATAAAAAATTAGTAGCAGTAGGAAGTTTATATAAAGATAAAGTTGATTTAGAAAAAATAAAAAGTTATTTAAAAAGTTTTAAATATTTTGATAATATTATTGAAAGTGATATTGGAAGCGTTATTGCTGCTTACGGGTGCAATGATCTATGTGGTATAGCGTTTAAGAAAAAATCTTAAAAAAGAAAATAGAGAAATTTTATTTCTCTATTTTAAATATAACTTGATATAAATTTGCTAAATCATATTCTTCCATTTCTATTTTAAATCCATATTTTTCAATTTTATTTGAACATTCTCTTATAGCATTTATTACTTCTTTAAAATCAACTGTAGGAGCTACTGGTCCAACTTGTGGCATAACAGGATCATATTGTTTAGAAAAATCTGTAACAATAATTGGTTCTGGCATTTTAAACTCTGGTACAGTTGGTGTTTCTACTACTGGAGATGTTTCTTCAAAATTATTTAAGTTGTTTTCTCCAAAACTAAATAAATTATCTGATTGTTGTGTCATTTCTGTTGGATTGTTAATTATTGGAGACTCTATTATTGGAGCAGTTACTGGAATTTTTGAGGCAACAGGTGCTTCCATTATTGGAGATGGTACTTCTGGAACACTTGGAGCAATTTCTGTTATTGTTGGTGTTATATTATTATTTACTCCAATATTCATTTCCCCCATTGATGGCATTTCTGGCATCAATGGTGTTTCCATTGTTGGAGATGGTACTTCTATAGCTATTGGAGCCTTTTCTGGTATTACCGATGGTTTTACTGTTTGAGTAGGTGTACCACCAAATATATCAAAACTTGGAGATACTTGTTGTTGCACAGGTTCTGTCACTACATTTGCAACAGGTTGTGGTTGTTCTGGTTGTTGTATTGATGGTCCAAAAATATCAAATCCAGTTGTTTGTTGTGGATTTTGTGGAATATTAGGCATTCCAAACATATTATTATTCATTTCTATTTCCCCTTTTTCTATTATTTTTTGAGTATCATCATCGCTGCCTTCTTCTGTATTATTCTTCATTTTTTCTATTTCTTCATCTACTTTTCTAACTGTTAATCTTTCAGAGATAATTCTATTTAACATTTCATTTTGTTGTTTAGTTGTTGTAAGTTTTAAAAGCGATCTTGCATGTCTTTCTGAAATTTTATTTTCAAGTAAAGCCTCTTGAACTTCATCGGAAAGATTTAATAATCTTATTTTATTTGCGACAGCAGATTGACTTTTGCCTAATTTAGACGCTAAATTTTCTTGTGTTATATAACCCATATCAAGGATTTTTTTATAACTTAATGCTTCTTCTATTGGAGTTAAATTTTTTCTTTGTATATTTTCTATAAGTGCGATTTCTGCACTATCTTTATCATTTAAATTTTTAACAATTACTGGTACAGTTTCTTTTCCTGCTAGTACACTTGCTTTATATCTTCTTTCTCCAGCAATTATTTCATATTTATCACCGATAGTTCTTACTACTAAAGGCTGGATAACACCATGTTCTTTTATTGAATCAGATAATTCTAATATTTCTTCTTCATCAAATTGTATTCTTGGTTGAAATCTATTAGGTAATATTTCGTTAATATCTACTTCTATTACCCGAGATGAATTATCATACATGATATCCCTCCTTTTTATTCTTCAATACCATTCTACAACATTTTGGGAAATAATGCAATAAGTTTGAGAGATGTTTTTGGGAAATAATTTAAAACAAAAAGAAAACCTACTATAAAGGTTTCTTTTTTATCTCACTATATTTTCTGGGAAATAATTTTGAAGTCGTTTTTTCTTTTGTTATTTTTATTAAACTTCTATTACTTTCTTCTATTGGCAATTTAAATTTTACAATATTTTCTAATGAACAATCTAATTTTTTTATTGCATTACTATAACCGGGTTCATTTTCTATATTACCTTTCATAGCGATAAAATATTTCCCAACTTTTACTAAATTGATTCCTAATTCTAAAAGAATATTTAAAGGCGCTACTGCTCTTGCTGTTACAACATCGAATTTTTCTTTATTATTAACAGCGTACTCCTCTATTCTAGAATGTATAGCTATTATTTTACATAATTCTAATTCTTTTATAACTGTATTTAGAAAATTTATTCTTTTATTAAGTGAATCCACTAAAACAATTTCTAATTCAGGATAAAATATTTTAATAACAATACCAGGAAATCCTGCTCCACTACCTAAATCACATAAACTATTTTCTTTACTTAAATCTATAATTTTAGCTATAGTTAAAGAATCATAAAAGTGTTTTAAATAAACTTCTTCTTTTTCAGTTATTCCAGTTAAATTCATTACTTTGTTATATTCAATTAAAAGTTCATAATATTTTTCTAGTTGATCTAACTTTTTATCAGTTATTTCTATACCAAGATTTTCTACTTCTTCAATAAATCTATCTTTGTTCATAAAAATATTCCTTCTTTATATATACCATTAATAATGATATATCCGCTGGATTAACACCACTTATTCTTAGAGCTTGACCTATTGATGTAGGTCTTATTTGATTTAGTTTTTGTTTTGCTTCGCTAGCAAGATTATGTATTTTATCATAATCTATATCTTCTGGTATCTTTTTATTATCTAAATCAACCATTTTATTAGCTTCTTCTACTGCTTTTTTTATATATCCTTCATATTTGATATTTATTTCTACTTGTTCTAATATTTCATTTGAATATTCTTTATCTATATATTTAGTTAAAGTTTCTATTTTTACTTCTGGTCTTTTTATAAAATTATATAAACTTATTCCATCTTTTAATTCATGTAATCCTATACTTTTTAAATATTCATTAGTTTCATTTTTAGGAGTAAGTTTTATATTTTTTAAAGATTCTGTTAGCTCTTCTATTTCTCTTTTCTTTTGTTCAAATTTATCGTATTTTTCTTGATCTACTAAACCTACTTGATATCCATAATCTCTAAGTCTCATATCAGCATTATCGTGTCTTAATAGTAATCTATATTCTGCACGAGATGTTAATAATCTATAAGGATCTATTATTCCTTTAGTTACTAAATCATCTATAAGAACTCCTATATAAGCTTCATTTCTTTTGAGTACTAAAGGTTCTTTTCCTTCTAATTTTAAACATGCATTTATTCCAGCTATTAAACCTTGACAAGCTGCTTCTTCATATCCACTTGTACCATTTATTTGACCTGCAGTAAATAGATTTTCTATTACTTTTGTTTCTAATGATTGTTTTAATTGTTTAGAATCAATTGCATCATATTCTATTGCATAAGCATATTTATTTATTATTGCATTTTCAAGACCTGGAAGTGAGTGTACCATTCTTTCTTGGACATCCTTAGGCATACTTGTTGAAAAACCTTGAATATAAATATCATCAAAATAAATACTTTCAGGTTCTAAAAATAATTGATGTCTTTCTTTATCTGCAAATCTAACTACCTTATCTTCTATAGATGGACAGTATCTTGGACCTACACCTTTTATATCATCAAGTCCTCCATACATACTTGATTTATTTAAATTTTCTCTTATTATTTCATGTGTTTCTGGCTGAGTATAAATCAAATGGCAAGGTATTTGTTTATCTTTATCATAATAAATTTCATTATCAAAACTAAATGTCCAATATCTATCATCACCATATTCTACTTTAGTTTTTGAAAAATCTATTGAACTTTTTTCTATTCTTTGAGGTGTTCCTGTTTTAAGTCTAATTATATTAAAACCATACTCTTTTAATTTATCACTCAAACGATTACTAGGTTTTTCTCCATGAGGTCCTTGTCTAGTTCTAGTATTTCCTATTAGGATGTCTGCTTTTAAATATGTTCCTGTGGTAAGTATTACTGCTTCACTATATATTTCTGTTCCATCTTCTAATCTTATACCTTTTATTTTATTATCTTCAACAATTAAATCTTCTGCTATAGCTTCTTTTATTTCTAAATTAGGTGTATTATTTAATGTTTCCATCATATTTTTAGGATAAGTAATTTTATCTGCTTGAGCTCTTAGTGCTCTAACAGCAGGACCTTTTGCACTATTAAGCATTTTTATTTGAAGTAAACTCTTATCTGCATTACGCCCCATTTCTCCACCTAATGCATCTATCTCTCTTACTACAATTCCTTTAGCACTACCACCTATTGATGGATTACAAGGCATATCTGCTATATTTTTTATATTACCTGTAACAAGTAAAGTTTTATGACCTTTTCTAGCTGAAGCTAAACTTGCTTCACACCCAGCATGTCCTCCACCTACTACTATAATTTCATACATATTATCACCTAATTTCCGTGTTTCTGTTGATATTATACTATCTTTTTTTTATTTTAACAATAAATATTTTCTTAAATAAAAAAAGTATACACTAAGTATACTATTTTCCTAAACAAAACTGACTAAATAATTGATCTATAAGTTCATCAGTATAAGTTTCACCTATTATTTCTCCAAGTGTAGACCACATTTGTTTTAAATCTATTTCTACCATATCTACTGGCATATTATTTTCAATGCCTGTTTTAACTGCATCTAAACTTTCTAATGATTTTTTTAGTAAAGAGATTGAACGAGCACTGCTTAGATAAGTATAATCATTTTGTTCTATTTGTTCTAAATTAAACATTTCTTTTATTTTAGTTCTTAATTCATTTATACCAATATCATTTTTTACTGACATCTCTATATATTCAGGTAATAAAGTTAAATCTAATTTATTTTCTAAATCTGTTTTATTAACTATTATTATATTATTTTTATTTTTAATTCTATCTAATATTTCTTGTTCTTCTTTAGTTAATTCTTCATTATTATTTAAAACATATAGTATTAAATCTGCTTCATTTATTAAATCAAGACTCTTCTTAACACCAATACTTTCTACTAAATCATCTGTTTTTCTTATACCAGCGGTATCTATCATATTAAGAACTATTCCATCTATTTGAACATTTCCTTCTACAATATCTCTTGTTGTTCCTGCAATATCTGTAACAATTGCTTTTTCTTCATTAAGAAGTCTATTTAAAATACTACTTTTTCCTACATTGGGACTTCCTATTATAATAGTTTTAATACCATCTTTAATTAGTTTACTATTTTCTGAATGACTTAATATATTTTTTATTTCTTTTTCTATTGAATCTATATTAGAAAGAATCATACTATTAGTCATTTCTTCTATATCTTCATATTCTGGATAATCTATATTAACTTCTATATTAGCTAAAATTTCTATTACCTTTTGTCTTAAATCTTTAATAAGTTTAGATACTTCACCATTTACTTGATTTATAGCAAGCTTTCTAGATTTCTCAGTTTTAGAATTTATTAAATCCATTACACCTTCTGCTTCTATTAAATCTATTCTGCCATTTAAGAAAGCTCTTTTTGTAAATTCACCAGGTTCAGCAAGTCTACATCCATTTAAAAGTAATAGTTCTAATACTTTATTAGTTATAGCTATACCACCATGAGTATTTATTTCTACTACATCTTCTCTTGTAAATGTACGAGGTGCTTTCATAATACTTACTAAAACTTCATCTATTACGTTATCATTTTCCACTATATGACCATAGTTTATTGTATGACTATCAACTGTATTCAATTCTTTTCCTTTAAATATTTTATTTACTATATTTATTGCTTCATTTCCACTAACTCTTATTATAGATATAGCACCTACTCCCATAGTAGTTGAAATTGCAGCTATTGTATCATTCATATAATCACTCCCCAACACACATATTCTATCAAAAAAAATAAAAAAAATATACCCTAAGATATACTTTCTAATTTTGTTACTTTTTTGGTTAACACTTTTTCTGCAGCCAATAGTTCTTTATTTTCCCTAGCTACACCAAATATTTCATTTAATATCTCTTTTTTTATTTCAAAATTATCTACTTTGGCAGAATATATTACTGGATTATCTATCAATTTATATTCATCATTTTTTATATCGTATCTATATTTGAAAATATTTCCAGTATTTTGTGCTGCTAAATCAAATTGTACATATTCAAAATCACCTATTTTTTCATAATTATCTATTTCAAATGTTGTGTAAAATAAATACTTATCAAAATATTCTTTAATGTGTTTGTTGTCATCTATAGTTTCAAATAAATAATCTATTAAAATATGTCTTAAATTTTTTAATTTATTTATATTTTCTTCTTTTCTCATATAAAACCCTCTTATATATTAAGTTTAACATATTTAAATAAAAAAATATACCTTTTGGTATATTATTTTTCTACATATCTAATTACTACATATCTTTCTGGTTCTTCACCGAAACTTTCAGTTTCAATATTGTAGTATTCGCTAGCTACTGAATGAACTATTCTTCTTTGATATGAATTCATTGGATCAAGCTTTACTTCATCTTTAGATTTCATGACATCATTTATTATATTTTTAATATCTTTTTCAAAGAATCTTTCTCTTTTTACTTTGTAATTAGAAGCATCTAAATTAACTTTTACATTAAATTTTATTTGATTACTAAGTACTTGTCTAAGTAATACTTGTAAAGATTTTAAAGTTCTACCTTCTTTTCCAATTAATATTGAATTATTATTTGAAAACATTTTAGCAGTAAATACTCCATCTTCTTCTGTAATTTCAATACGTGCTTTAACTCCCATATCTTCAGTAGTTTTAGTTAAAAATTCATTTATGTATTCTTCTACATCTGATTTTTTAACTACTTCAATATGATATATGTTTTCTTCTTCATATTCTTTTGTTAAGATTTCGTTATTATAAACATCTAATTCTTCTAAACATTTAATTCTACAGTTTTCTTCTGTATCACTTTCAAATTTATAAACTTTTACCATATTATTTACTTCCTTTCTTAACTAGTAAGTTTTGTCCTATACCTAGTAAACTATTAACTACCCAATATATAATGATTGCTACTGACATACTAAATGAAGTTACAAATATCATTACTATCATTATATTAAACATCATATTCATTTGTTTCATTTGATCGTTTGGTTGAGCTGTTTTATTCATTTTAAATGAAAAATATGTAACTAGTCCAACTATTACTGGTAATATTAAGTAATACCAATTCCCTTGCCCTGCTGCTGCAAGGGGTGTCATTCCCATATGAAGACCTAAAAATTCACCTTCAAATAAAATTGGTAAACGATATAAAGCTTCGTAGAATGCAAAAAATATTGGTATTTGTAAGAAACTAGTTAAACATCCAGACATAGGATTTATTTTATGTTCTTTATAAACAGCCATCATTTCGTTTGATTTCATCATCATTGATTCTTGATCAGTTTTACCTGCATATTTTTTCTCAATCTTATTTAATTTAGGTTGAGCTTGTTTTATTGCTTCACTTTGTTTTAATGATTTATATGTTAATGGGAATAATACTAATTTAATTAATATTGTTATTAAGATAATTGCTAAACCATAATCTTTAACTAATTTTCCTAGTTGAATTATTAACCAAGCTAATGGTTTAACAAATATACTTGTCCATATTGATTCATATCCACCTGATGTAATAGACATTTCAGTACAAACAGGAAGTTCATTAATATTTAATAAACTATCTATTTTAGACTTATATTCTTTTTTAGATAAATCTCCGTCTTCATATAATTTTTTTAATGATTCTTTTTTTTCTTGAATTTTAGTTTCATATGTTTCTTTTAATTCTACTGGTCTACATAAAATATTTTCTACTAATGTTTGTTTTGTTGTTTCATCTTGGATTACTTTTCCATCTGCACCTTTAAATTGTTTAGTACATCCAGTAATTAAAAACATTAAAGCAATTACTACTATTAATAATTTTTTATTTTTTTTCATCTGTATTCTCCTTTATTATATTTAAGTTGGTTAAGGCAATTAATAAATTATTTTCTCTTTCTTCATAATTTTTTTCATTAATTCCCCTACCAACTATTATAATACAATTGAAATTATTTTGATAGTCTTTTTTATCAATTATAGATTTTAATTGCCTTTTAACTTTATTTCTATTAACTGCATTTCCTATTTTTTTACCTACAGATAATCCAAACTTATATAAATCATTAGTATTTCTTTCTATATATATAATATAGTCCTTATATTTATATGGTTTGTTTCCTTTTATTATTCTATCAAAATCTCGACTATTTTTTAAAATATTGATTTTTTTCATTTACTCACCTACTTTGTAAAAATAAAACCACTGACGAATCAGTGGATTATTAATGAGATAAAACTTTACGTCCTTTTCTTCTTCTTCTATTAATAATTTTAGTTTTCATTCTAGCCATGAATCCTAATTTTTTACTTTTTCTATGATTATTTGGTTGATATGTTCTTTTCATTCGTTACACCTCCATCACTTATAATTTTTCTGCTTGCTTTATAGATTATATATTTTTTTTATGATTTTGTCAATTATTTTTATGGGTTTTTTTTTAATTATAATTAATATTTTATAGTACCCTACTTTTTTATAAAATTTATTATTTACCAGGAAATAAATTTAAAATACAAGTTATGAACATTTTTGTTTATAAATTAGATGTGTACAAAAATTATACACAAAATAATACACTTATCAACATTTAATATAAAATGTTAACATGTTTTAGTTGATAAAGTTATACACAAATATGTCAATAAATGTCGAGTTGTGTTATAATATAATAAATAAAATTGTTTAAAAGTGGTGTTGATAAGTAAAAATTAAGATGTTTATAATTAATTATCAAAAAATTGTTATGTTCATAACTAAAAAATATTATTTTATTTGATTTATGCACACATTTTTGTTGTTTTTACTGAAAAAATATTGTAAAATATAGGTGTATAAGTTTTAAGGAGGTTAAGCGGTATGGATTTAAATAACATTTGGGATTCATTTCTAGAGAAAATAAAAGTTCAAATTTCAGATATTGCTTTTGAAACTTGGTTCTCAGAAACTAAATTAATAAGTTTAAATAATAAAACAGCTACTGTTTTAGTTCCTTATCATATACATAAAAAAAATTTAAGTGAAAACTATAGTGATATAATTGAAGAAGTTTTTACTGAAATTACTGGTAGTAACTTCAAATTTAATTATGTCATTGAAGAAGAAGTAGAAAATAACTTAACTGAAGACAATCAAATAATAGGTGTTCCTAATAATAATGATTTATATGAATCAAATCTAGATCCTAAATATTCATTTGAAAATTTTATGATAGGTCCTAGTAATAAATTTGCAGCTACTAGTGCTTTAGCAGTTGCTGAACAACCTGGTAAGATGTATAATCCTTTATTTATATATGGATCGAGTGGGTTAGGTAAAACACATTTAATGCACTCAATAGGTAACTATATAATAAAGAATAGTAATAAAAAAGTTTTATATATAACTTGTGATAATTTTGTATCTGATTTTGTTGATATTTGTAGAAAGAATGCTGGATCTAACAATATGGATGCTATTAAACAATTTAAAAATAAATATAGAGATATAGATGTATTAATAATTGATGATATACACAATTTAGTAGGGGCTACTAGTGCTCAACAAGAGTTTTTCAACACATTTAATGAACTATATAATAATGAAAAACAAATAATAATATCATCTGATAGATCTCCAGACGATATAAAAAAATTAGAAGAAAGATTAAAAACAAGATTCAACTGGGGACTTCAAGTTAATATATTACCTCCAGACTTTAAACTTAGAATGTCTATATTAAATAAAAAAATAGAGAATAATGAACTTTCTGGTATTGTTCCTGAAGATGTTAAAGAATATATAGCTAGTAATTGTGTAGGGGATGTAAGAAAACTTGAAGGGGCTATTACAAGAGTATTTGCTTATGCAACTATGATGAATGGTTCAGATATTACAATGGATTTAACAATAGAAGCGTTAAGAGATTATTTTGTTAAAACTATTGTATCTAAAAATAAAATGGATCAAGTTGTTCAAATAGTTTGTGATCATTATAATTTAACTAGTGAAGAATTACTAAGTAAAAAAAGAAGTAATGATATAGCAATCCCAAGAATGATAGCTATGTACATATGTCGTGTATATTTAGATGAAAATCTTACTAAAATAGGTATTCAATTTGGTGGTAAAAATCATACAACAGTTATGCACGCAGTTGATAAAATTAAAAAAGAAATAATAAAAGATGATCATTTGAATGGAGAAATCCAAAAAATGATAAATGAAATAAGATAAATGTTGATTAAATAATAATATAAACTTTTTATAAACATTAATAAAAGCATTGAAAATAAAGGATAAAATAGGGTTATGCACATTATGAACACTAATAAAAATAATAATATTTATTAAGAAAGAAGGTAAATTATGAAATTATCAATTAAACAAAAAGTATTAATGGAGCACTTAAACTACGTAATAAGAGGAATATCTAGTAAAAATTTAATTCCTATTTTAAACTGTATTAAATTTGAATTAACTAATGAAGGTTTATATTTATTAAGTACAGATAATGAACTAGCTATTAAATCTTTTATTCCAGCTAGTGAAATAGATAATATAGAAGTTCAAGGAGAATTATTAATATCAGGTAGATATATATATGATATAGTAAGAAAATTAAATAATGAAATAATAAACATAGAAGAAATTATAGATTCACAAGTATTAATTACTACAGAATCATCTTCATTTAAATTAAATTGTAATGAAGTTAGTGAATTTCCAAGTATAGATTTAGAATTTACAGGTACTCCTGTAGTTATGGATAAAAGAGTATTTAAAACTACTATAAATCAAACTATATTTGCTACATCAACACAAGAAAGTAGACCAGTATTAACAGGTATTAATTTTAAAATAAATGAAAATATAATGGAAGTAACTGCTACAGATTCATATAGATTATCTAAAAAAAGAATTACTTTAGATCAAAAAGTAGATGATAATGTTGATATTATTATTCCAAGTAGAAATTTAAGTGAAATAGTTAAATTAATGAGTGATGATGAAGAACAAACAGAATTACACATTTTCTCTAATAAAGTAATATTTAAAATAGGTAATTTAATAGTAATGACAAGATTAATTAATGGTAATTATCCAGATACAAATAAATTAATTCCTGAAAATTTTGAATTAAAAATAAAAGTAAATCTTGATAATTTCTATAATGCTATTGATAGAGCTTCTTTATTAACAAATGCAGAAGAAAAAAATATTATTAAATTAGAAACCAAAAAAGATATAATGATTATTTCATCTAATATTCCAGAAATAGGTAATGTAGAAGAAAAAATAAAAATAGAAAAGAATGTAGATTCAGATATTAAAATATCATTTAGTTCTAAATATATGATGGATGCTATTAAAACTTTTGATAGTGAAGAAATTGAATTATCATTTAATGGAGAAATTAAACCAATTATTATTAACTATGTGGATAACGATGATTTAACACAATTAATATTACCAATAAGAACATATTAATTAAAATATATGTGTATAAAACTACAAAAATCAACAATTTGTAGTTTTTTTATACAATTTTTTATAGTTATCGACATAATTCTATTAATTTCGACAAAAGTAAAGTGTATAAGAGATAGCAAGAAAGGGGGATAGTATGGAAGATTATGAAATAAGTTCAGCAACTTTAGCTATAGTACCTTTGGGTGAAGAAGTATCTAAAGTTTATGAAGAAGAAGATGAATATATAATTCAAAAATCTGCTAATAGTATTATTAAAGATAATTGTGAGTTTTATGGCAGTTCATATGAAGGTAGATGTATTGGAACAAAAAGTTTAACTGGCATTAAAACAAAATTTCCTATAATAATAGAAGAAAGTAGAAATATTATATTTTTTCCTACTTCATCAACTAGAACTAAACAAAGTACTTGGATTGCTTTAAATAAAATTAAAGAAATATCAAAAAAAGAGCACCAAAATAGTGAAATTTTATTTAAAAATCAAGATACTTTAGATTTAGATATTTCAGTTAACTCATTAGAGAATCAAATTGTTAGAGCTACTATGCTAAAATCTAAATTATTTGAAAGAAAATTAGAAGAAAAAAACTAATTTTTCTTTTTTTATTGGGTAATTTATGATATAATATATATAGGTGTATAGGAGTACTTAAACTTACTAAAATTGAAAATAGGGTGGTTTTAAATGAAAAAAGTGAAAATATGTATATAAAAAAGTTAAAATTGCACGATTTTAGAAATTATAAAAGTTTAAATGTTACTCTTACAAAAGGAATAAATATAATTTATGGAGAAAATGCTCAAGGAAAAACAAATTTACTTGAAAGTATATATGTTTTAGGCCTTACAAAATCACATCGAAGTTTTATAGATAATAATCTTATAAATAATACTGGTGAATATTTAACTATAGAAGGTATTGTTAATAATGAGAAGATAGATAATAAATTTAATATTTATATAGATAATAAAACTAAAATATTAAAATTTAATAATAATACTATAAAAAAGATAAGTGATTATATTTCTTTAATGAATATAATTATTTTTTATCCTGATGACTTAGAATTAATAAAAGGTTCACCACAAATAAGAAGAAAAA
>JAZRAM010000057.1:0-6569 GCA_045634565.1 Bacilli bacterium | reverse complement strand
ACTTGGTATAATTACTACCAGTATTATAATAACTACTATTATAAATAACATTTTTAATATAAATGATAACTATAAATTTCTTTTTGGTATATTAGAAATGACTCAAGGTTTAAAATATTTGTCTTTATCTAACTTTGATATAAATATTAAGACAGTTATTTCTTCATTTTTAATTTCTTTTGGTGGAATATGTATACACGCTCAAGTATTTAGTATTTTAAATAATAAAAAAACAAGGTATATACCTTATTTAATATCTAGAATAATACATGGAATTTTATCAAGTATTATTAGCTATATCCTAATTTATATTATGTAAATAAACTACATTAACGCCAAAATCAATATTAGGATACAATTCATTTATTATAGGTATTTTTAATACCGAAATATTATTTCCACTATATTCTTCATTTAACTCTATATATTCTATTTCTAAAGAAGGATTTACTACTTTTGTTTTACCAGTTAATTTATATACTTGATCTCCTACTGTTATTTTATTTTCTTCTACTATTAGTTTTAATGTTTCTCCGTCTACTAAAGTAAAAATATAACAAAAAGCAGAATCTGTACAAGTATCATAGCCATCTAATTGATCATCGTGTAACTTAGAATTTAATGCGTTACTTAAATTACTTTGAGTTATATATAAATCACTTTTTATAGAAACTTTAGAATATACATTTCTAATAGACACAACTACATTTATTAACAAAACTATTATAACAGCAGATAGTGCAAATGTAGTTATTAATTCAATTAAAGTTAAACCTTTATTATTCATAACTATCACCTAACCTTAAAGTAGCAAACATAGAGTTTTTAAAAGAAGCAACCAATCTATATTTTTCACTACCTTCCCCTACTATTTTATTTATAAAAATATTAAAATCTTCTTTATAACCACTTATATTTTGTTTTTCAAATTCATTAGTAGTTATAAATATTTTATCTATATTTTCTAAATTAAATAGGTTTATACAATAATCCCTATTTTTAAATAAATTACAATCAGTTAAATCTATATATTTTACTTTTTCAATATTTTCTTCTATATATAGTAATAAATCATAATCAGTGTTTATAAACTCTTTAACATCTTCTAAAGCATATAAACCTTCCGATGTATTATAAATATAAGAGTCATCATAAGCTTTACCTAAATTAGTAAATTGTATAAATAAAAATATAAGAATTCCTGCTACAAAAGTTGTAACTATTAATGTTTCAGCAAGCATAAATCCACTACTCTTAAGTTTTTTCATAAAATGTCACCACTCTATCTTGAAATTATTACAATATTATTATATAATATTTTTAGGATAAAATCTAGTCCGTTATATATAAAAAGGGTGATAAAAATGTTAAGAACTTTTGATTTTGAAAAAACTCCTGTTGTAGAATTAGTAAATGAAATACTTGTGGACGCATCTAAAAGAGGTGCATCAGATATTCATTTTGACCCACAAGAAAACTATTTAAAAACAAGAATAAGAATAGATGGGGATTTAATTGATTATACTGATATTCCTAATAATATAGCTAAGAATTTAATTACTCGTATTAAAATTATTTCTGGTATGAACATTACTGAATCAAGATTACCACAAGATGGTGCGATAAAAGCAACCCTAGAAGATATTGATTTAGACCTTCGTGTTTCTGCCATACCAACTAATAAGGGTGAAAAAATAGTTATCCGTATCCTAGACTACTCATTAAGTTTAGCTGGCCTTGAAAGTTTAGGATTCAGTCCAGAAAACTATAAAAAAGTATTAAAGATGATTGCTATACCAAATGGTATAATACTTGTTACGGGTGCTACTGGAACAGGTAAATCTACAACAGTTTATTCAATTCTACAAAGATTAAATAAAGAAAATACAAATATTATTTCTGTTGAAGATCCAATAGAAATGGATATTGAGGGTGTTAATCAAATACAAACAAACAGTGAAATTGGACTTGACTTTGCTACAGTACTTAGATCAATACTTCGTCAAGACCCTAATATTATAATGATTGGGGAAATTCGTGATACAGAAACTGCAAAAATAGCCGTTAGAGCTTCTATTACAGGTCACTTAGTTCTTTCCACAATACATACAAACGATTCATTAAACACAATTGAGCGTTTACTAGATATGGAAGTTGAAAGATACTTACTTGCTTCTGCTCTTACAGGTATCATATCACAAAAACTTGCCAGAAGATTATGCCCACATTGTAGAAAATTAAGACCTACTAACGATTATGAAAAAGGTATAATTAAGAAAGTAACTGGTAAAGTGGTAGAAGAATTATATACTGCAGAAGGATGTGATGAATGTAAAAATGGTTATAATGGCCGTTTAGCTATTCATGAAGTTCTTCTAATTGACCAAGATATTAAAGATGCTATTAGTTCTAACGTAAAAAAAGATAAACTTAGACATTTAGTTTATAACAGTGGTGTTATTTCTCTACTGCAAGACGGTCTTACTAAAGTACTAGATGGATTAACTACTCTAGAAGAATTATTAAAAATTATTGAACTTGATGATGATGAAAAAATAAATTCTACAGGATTAGAAAATGCTATTATGATCGACGAAATAACTAAAGAAGAAACTCATTCTGAGGAAAGCAAAGAAAAAAATAAAGCTGAAAAATCAAACAAAAAAGAAGAAATAAAAAAAGAAAGTATTGAACATTCTATTAATGAACAAGTTGATCCTATAGTTGAAGAAATAATGACTCTACCAGAAGAACGAGAACACATAGAAAAAGTAAAAGATAAAATTGAAGAAGTTCTTGAAACGATAGAAGAGCCTATTATTGAAGAACCACTAATAGAAGAAACACCGATTGTAGAAGAAATTATTGAAAGAAAGGAAAAAGATCCTGTTATAGGAGAAAGCGGAAATGAAGAAGATTTTGTTCCAAAAGAGTCTAAAGCATCATTCTTCAATTCTAAAAAAAATATATTTAAATAAGTCGAAAGGCTTATTTTTTTGTAAAAAAAAATTAACAATATTTTTATATTGTTAATAAATTTAATAATGTACTAAAGTCTAATTTTAATAATACTATTAATATAGCTGCTACTGCTAAGAAAGGTCCAAAAGGAATTTCATGATTGGAATTCTTTTTTACTACTATCAATGATATCGGTAAACCTATTATAGCTGACAAAAATACAGAAACAATAGACATCGGAAATCCGAACATTAAACCATATACAGCAAGTAGTTTAATATCTCCACCGCCCATTGATTCTTTCTTAAACAAGAAATCTCCAAATAATTTTAATAGTAACATAAATACAAATGCACCTACCGCATGTAAAAGCGATATCCCTACCCCTTCAATTCCTACCATAAAATATTTAATTATGATAATCATTGCAGAAAATACTATCAATACACTATCTGGTATAATCATTGTTTGATAGTCACTTATTATAATTATAAGTAACATAGAAATAAATACTATAGAAAGTAAACATTCTAATGAAAAACCAAAAGCCACATAAGAAAGTGCAAATAGTAAACCACTACAGAATTCAAATATAGGGTAAAACCAAGATATTTTATCTTTACATTTTTTACATTTGCCACCTAAAAATAAAAACGATAAAATTGGTACTAATTCTAGTGGACCTAACTTATGATTACACTTAGTACAATGAGAAGAAGGATATAGTAATGATTCCCCTTTAGGAACTCTATATCCTACTACATTGTAAAAAGAACCAAATATTGCTCCCATAATAAAGAACAGCAATAATATACTAAAATACATCTAACTATCCCCCCATACCTTGAACTTGTGAGTACATGTTGAACATAGGCACAATAACCGCTAGCAATATAGTACCTACCGCAAAAGTTAAGAAAATTATTAAGACAGGTTCTACTAATGATTTAATTCTAGACACTGTATTTTTGTGTAAACTTTGATAATAAGTTGAAACCTTAGACATCATCTCTGCTAATTGTCCAGTTTTTTCTCCCGTTACAATCATTTCATATGCCGGAACAGGGAAAGACCATTGATCTTTAAATGCAGCTGATATCTTATCACCTCGAGCTAAGTTTGCTACTGTATCTAATATCATCATCTTATATATCTCATTATTAGTAACTCTATTTAATATATCCATACTATCTGTTATATAAACATTATGTGATAGTAACGAAGCAAAAGTTTTAGAGAACATTGTAACTTCATTATAAATGATAACATCTTTTATAACAGGTATATGCATAAATATCCATTGCATTATAGTTCTAAGAACCTTAACATTCTTATATAAATAAACTATCACTAAAAGTGTTATAACAATTCCTAATATTAACCAAAGAATATTTTTTTCTAAGAAATTACTTGCATTTATTACTACTAAAGTGAATTTAGGAATCGCTGCTGAATCCATAGTATTATAAATATCTACAAACTTAGGTACAACATACATCATTACAAATGTTACAACAATTAAAGTAAATAAAAATACTATAGTTGGATAAGTTAACGCACTTATCATTTCTTTTCTTGCTTCTTCTGTTTCTGTATAATAATTTACCATATCATCTAGAGCTTCTGGAAGTTCTCCAGTAAGTTCTGATGCTTTAACCATGTTTATTAATAGTTTAGGAAAAGCGGGACCTCTTTTTTCTAATGAAGACGAAAAACTTTCCCCTACTGTTAAATCGTAAGTAACATCTCTAAGTATTGTTTTATATGATTTCTTTTGTACTTGTCTAATCAAAATGTTTAACGAATCAACTAATGGTATACCTGATTTAATATACGTTGAAAGCTGAGTAAGCAAAAATATTAAATCTTTGTTTTTAATCTTAGTTTTATTACCACCCATACTACCATATAGAACCTGAATTAATCTATTTGTTCTAATGCTGTAAGGTGTTAATCCTTCACCAAGTAAGAAAGATTGAACATCTACTTTAGAATATGCTTCAAAATATCCTTTGATTTTTTTACCCTTTTCATTGATTGCTATATATTCCCAAACAATTCTCTTACCCTTGTTTTGATCTTCAGCATCTGGGTCAGTAGCAAAATCAACAAGCATAGTTTTAGTATCAAATGCTTTTCTATTTCTTGCTTGTTTAACTAAAGCTATATTATCAATTCTCTTTTTAACACTTGCCGGAATTGATAAAATAGCAGTTAAAACTAAGTTAATATAATAACCCAAACCATTCTTTTCAATTTTTGCATTTTCGTTTTTATAATTAGTTTCTTTTTTTTGATTTAATTTTTCTTCCTTTTCTCTTTCTTTTTCAAGTAATTTTTGACTTTCTCGTCTTAATTTATCCACATCTAAAGGTTTCTTATTTAAAACATATTTACTAAATAAAATAACGACAAATATAAATGGCCAAAGTAAACCATACCATACATATTTGAAAAACCTATACACAGCTATACAAGCTTTAAAAAAATACCACACAAAAACGCTAGGCATATCTTTTATGCTACTAGGAACTCTTTTTGCATTTTTTAATATGTTATCAAGTTTCAAATAGATACACCTACCGTTCTTTTTATTCTTATACATATAAATTATACCACATTTTTTCAAAATAGAAAACTTTTTTTTACAATTTCATATAATATTTTAGAAAACAATATAGGAGGATGTCATGAATTATTATAATCCCTACTTTTATTCAATGCCAACTACTATGTCAACTCCCAAAGTTGGACTATTTTCTAGATTACTAGGCGGGAATGGTATAACATTAGGTGGTATATTAAATGGAACGCAAAGAGCTTTGAATTTTGCTAATCAAGCAATACCCCTTGTTAAACAAGTAAGACCTATGATTGGAAATGCTAAAACCATGTTTAAGGTTATGAATGAGTTTAAAAGAGTTGAAAAACCTAAACAAAATATAAATAATAATATTGGTTCTAATACTAACAGCACCCCTACTACTACAAAAGAAGAAACAATTGTAGAAAATAATTATGCTTCTACAGAAGAAGGTCCTACATTTTTCATGTAAAAAAGTTTAATAGAAATTAACTATTAAACTTTTTATCATTATTTATTAAAATAATACCAAAAATTGCTTTTAGGTAGCCGCTATATTTCATATATCGACTACCCTATGTGCCTATTTTCTCCAAAATTAGCACCTTGTCGCCTCTACGAGGCTCAGATTTCAGATGTTGAGATAGTTATAACCGGGCGAACCCCTAAGTAGCTGGCGTCGCTGCCATAGTTGTCGTAGATGAATTCGCCATTCATGAACACACTCCACACAAAGAAAGTGGCGTCAGCAGAACCTGTCCAGTAAGCAGTTGAATATACCCAACTTGGTGCATCAGAGCAAGAATAGTCATCGCTAGAACATCCTAAATATTCTAATTGTTCATAGCTTATCAATGTTGCACTTGCACTTCCTACTCCATTATCTTTTAGATATGTTTCATATGCACTTATATATGGATATAAATATGAATTCTCATTATATACATAAGTTGGATAACTTGTTCCATATTTTGGTAATAATTTTTCATTTTCATCTACCCAATACATAGAGTTTGAGAATTCT
>JAZRAM010000056.1:0-3159 GCA_045634565.1 Bacilli bacterium | reverse complement strand
ATAATTATGATAGATATATATATCTTAATTATTATAATTTCTATATTTAGTGTTTTAAGAATATTAAAATTAGATACTTATATAGTTTCACAATCAAAAGAAACATCATTATTTGAAGAACATTATGTGGATGCTAGAGATGTTGAATTAGACTTTCCTGAAGAAAAAAGAAATCTTATATATATTTATGTAGAGTCATTAGAAAGCACTAATATATCTAAGAAGAATGGTGGATTAGTAAAAGAATCTTATATTCCTAATTTAGAAAAACTTGCTTTAAAAAACATTAATTTCAGTAATAATGATAAAATTGGTGGAGCTTTACAAGTAAATAATACAGATTGGACTATGGCAGCACTAATTGCTCATACTTCAGGTATTCCCTTTAAAATATCTATGGATACTAATTTTTATAATAATTATATTAACTCTTTTCCTGGGGTATATAATCTAGGTGATATATTAGAAGAAAACGGATACAATAATTATTTTATGATTGGCTCGGATGCTGAATTTGGTGGTAGAAAATCATTCTTTGAAACACATGGAAATTATACAATATATGATTATTATTATGCGATTGAAAATAAAGATATAGAAGAAGATTACTTTATATGGTGGGGCTATGAAGATAAGAAGTTATTTGAGTATGCTAAAGAAAAAATATTAAAAGCAAATGAATTAGATGAACCATTTAATTTTACACTACTAACTGTAGATACACATTTTACTGATGGATATATGGATGATACTTGTGAAGAAGTTTTTGATAATAAATATGCTAATTCATTCTATTGTTCAGATTCAAAAATAGGTGAATTTGTTAATTGGATCAAGAAGCAAGACTTCTTTGAAAACACTACTGTAGTTATAGTAGGGGA
Source organism: Bacilli bacterium (assembly GCA_045634565.1). GTDB lineage: Bacteria > Bacillota_I > Bacilli_A > RF39 > UBA660 > UMGS1613. Next base: position 2,278 of record JAZRAM010000056.1, on the reverse strand, counting down.
TCACATGACTATGCAATCTAATTTTTATGAAGAAAGTAAAAATTATGAAAGAACTATTTATAACACATACATAAATTCATCAGTTGAACCTATAAGTGAAAAAAATAGATTATTTTCTACTTTAGATTTATATCCAACAACACTTGCTTCGTTAGGGGTTAAAATAGAAGGGAATAAATTAGGATTAGGAGTTAACTTATTTTCTAAAGAAAAAACTTTAGTTGAAAAGTTGGGAATAGAAAATTTAAACAAAGAAATAAGCAAAAAATCTTATTATTATGATAATATTATAATAGGTAAAGAATAGAACTACATAGTTCTTTTTCTTTTAATATTTTAGTGATATAATACATATAGGTGATTTCTATGAACGAAAACTTAAAAAACAAATTACTTTTATTACCACAACTACCAGGTTGTTATTTAATGAAAAATAAAGATGGGGTTATTATATATGTTGGTAAAGCAAAGAAATTAAAAAATAGAGTTAATTCATATTTTAGAGGTAAACACTATGGTAAAACTGCTAAACTAGTTAGTGAAATAACAAACTTTGAATATATAGTAGTTAATAGTGAAATAGAATCTTTAATATTAGAACTTAATTTAATAAAAAAATATGATCCTAAATATAATATATTACTTAGAGATGATAAATCTTATCCATATATAGAACTTACAGATACTAAGGTTCCAACATTAAAGGTAGTTAGAAATATAAATTTAAAAAAGAAATCTAAACATTTATATGGACCTTATCCAAACGTAACAGCTGCTAGAAACACAGTTAATCTTTTAAATAGAATATATCCTTTAAGAAAGTGTAATACATATCAGAAAAGACCATGTTTGTATTATCACATAAATGAATGTTTAGGATATTGTGCTAATAAAATAGAAGATACTAAAATACAAGAGATGAAAACTGAAATAATTAAGTTTTTAAATGGAGATCACACTATAGTAACTAAAAAAATAAAAGAAAAAATGGAATATGAAAGCAGTTTACTTCACTTCGAAAAAGCTTTAGAATATAAAGAATTATTAGATTATATAAATATAACTTTAACTAATCAAGAAGTAGAACTTAAAGATAATGTAGATAGAGATATATTTGGATATTATTTAGATAAAGGATATTTAAGCATACAAGTTTTCTTTATAAGGGGTTCTAAAATAGTATCTAGAAAGTCTAAAATATTTGATATAGTAGATGATGTTGGCGAAGAATTAACTAGATATATTGCTAGATTCTACAATAATTTAAATAAACCTAAAGAAATACTTGTTCCAAGTATAGTAGATCATGAATTATTAAGTGAATACTTAGAAATGAACGTAAGAAAACCTGTAAAAGGTGAAAAACTACGATTAGTATGCAAAGCATGTGAGAATGCTAAAATAATGCTAAATGAGAAGTTTGAACTTATTAAAAAAGATGAAGAAAAAACAATTAAAGCTAATGAAGAATTAAAAGAGAAATTAAAATTAGATAGACTTTCTAGAATAGAAATATTTGATAATGCTCATTTATTTGGAACTTATACTGTATCTGGTATGGCAGTGTTTATAGATGGAGTTCCAAGTAAGAACAATTATAGAAAATTTAAAATAAGTGTTGATACTAATGATGATTATGGTACGATGAGAGAAGTGTTATATAGAAGATATTTTAGAGTATTGAAAGATAATTTAGAAAGGCCAGATTTAATAATAGTTGATGGTGGTATAGGACAAATAAATGCAGCTAGAGATATAATAAATAGTTTAAAACTTAATATACCTGTTGTAGGGCTAAAAAAAGATAATAAACATACAACAGAAGCCCTTTTAGCATTTGATCCTATAGAAGAAGTCAAAATAGATAAAAAAAGTAATTTATTTTACTTGTTAGAAAGAATGCAAGATGCAGTACATGAGTTTACAATAAATTATCACAAGCAAATAAGAAGTAAAGGTAGTTTATCAAGTATATTAGATAATGTGGAGGGTATTGGAGAAAAAAGAAAAAAAGAATTATTAAAAAAATATAAAACATTAAATAAGATAAAAGAAAGTAGTATTGAAGAATTAGAAAATATATTACCTAGGAATATAGCTATAAACTTATTAGATTTTTTTCTTGGCATATATCCTCTGTTTCATATATTATACTATATTATAATTAACTCATAGATTAGTATAAAATGCAAAAAGAAGAATTAAAAAAATTATTTTTATCGTTTAAAAAAGAAGATTTCTTACAAGGTGTCGACTTGCATATTCACACAAATGAATC
>JAZRAM010000055.1:0-16484 GCA_045634565.1 Bacilli bacterium | reverse complement strand
TTGTTTACTTAAAATATTAAATTCTATATTTTTTTCGTTTAATTTATTTACTATTTCTAATACTTCTAATTCTTCATCTATAAACAAAAATGATTTTTTTATACTTTTTCCATTTTTATCAAACTCTATTGCTATTATATCTGAATTACTTGCGAATAGTGTACAGTAACTTAGTTTTTCGCTAATATTCCAAACTTCTGTTTTATTATATAATTGAAGTAGTAAATTGTTATTGATTTTAATTTGATTATTAATAAAATTATTTAAAATTTTTTCACTAACTTTTATTACAGGTATTTTTTTTATATGTGTTAATTTGTCGTTTTTGTTCCAATCAAAAAAATCATATAGTAATTCATTTAAATTCAAATATATATCATAAATATAATTCATTTATTTCATCCTTTCTTTTTATAGTTAAAGATAAAATCATTATAACGATTCCAATAATAGCATTTAAACATTCGATTCTTCTAATAATAAAATTAACATATTGAAAAAAATTATACCCAATATTAAATAAATTTAAGTAACAAATGATATATACACAACCAACTGTTGTTAAACCAAAACCCAAAAGAAATAAAAAAAATCTAAGAAACACGTAATCACCTATTAAATTTTATTAAATTTACTATTTTTTATTTATTATTTTTTATATTTGTTATATAATTAAATAGGTGATTATATGGAATTGTTAAAATATATATTTTTAGGCTTTATACAAGGTTTTACAGAAACTATACCAGTATCGTCTTCAGGGCACCTAATGATTTTTAAAAATTTGATGAGTGTTAATGTAGATTATGATACAATTGCAATATTAACTAATTTTGGTTCATTGATAGCTATTATAATATTATTTTGGGATGATATTGTAAAAATTATTAAAGGTTTCTTTAAATATTTAATTAAAAAAGAAGAAAAAGCAAAAGAAGATTATAAATATGCTTGGATGATAGTTTTAGGTTGTATTCCAGCAGGATTAATGGGTCTTGTTGTTAGTTATTTTGATTTATTTGATAAAATAGAAAATAACATAAAAATAGTTGGTGTTTCTTTAATTATTACGGCAATCTTGTTGTTTGTAATTAGAAATTTTAAAGGAAAAAAAGATGATGGTAAAATAGGTATTAAAGAAGCTATAACTGTTGGCTGTTTTCAAATACTTGGTCTTTTTCCTGGTATAAGTAGAAGTGGTTCTACTATAGTAGGTGGAATGACTCAAGGATTAAAAAGAGATACAGCTTTTAAATATTCGTTTATGCTTTATATACCTATGAGTTTAGCTGCTATGGTGCTTGAAATATTTGAATTACAAATAGACTTAAATTTAATTTGGTATTATATAGCAGCTGTTTTAGTTTCGTTAGTAGTGACTTTACTAGTTACTAAATGGTTTAGAAAAATTGTAAATAAAGGAAAATTAATATATTTTTCAATTTATTGTTTTATAGTAGGGGCTTTAGTAATAATGTTCTTAAAGTAATAATTATAAAAAATCAAAAAAAAGATCGTTCTATACATTTTGAGTAATCTTTTTTACATGAACCTATTACTTGTAATATATTAAATAAAATGTGTTATAATGGAGTAGGGAGAATTATATGAGTAAAGTAGTAAAAGATAAATTTAAACATTTAATTATATATTTAATTTCTTTTGGGATAAATTATTTAATATTTATATTTCTTATGTTATTTATTAACAAGAATAGTGTGGTTGGAATAAATGTTGTTAATTTAATAGCTTGGATTATATCAATGCTGTTTATATTTTATATTGATAAAAAATTTGTTCCTGATTTGGTTGATGAAAATAATAGTAGTGAATTATTTAAATTTGTACTTATAAGAATATTTAGTTTGATAATAGAAGTAATGATAATATATATTTTTATAATAATTTTAAAAAATAATTATTATTTAGTAAAATTAATTAGTTTGGTATTATTATTTGGTTTTAATGAATTCTATGTTAAAAATATGAAATTTAAATAAAAAATATTAGATTACATTTCTAATATTTTTTTATATATGATAACTTTCCTCTTTAATGTTTGAGTTTTCATCGCCTGAAAAAATATAACTTGTTAAAAATTTGCCTGTATTTGCATTGAAAGCAAAGCGTTTTGATGGTTCGTTGGTATTTATACCTACTATTTCAACATCATATAAACTAAAATTCTTATTAATAGTCCCTATATTGATTACACCTAAATTTTTTAAAGTTTCTTCTAATATTTCAAAAACAGAATACCTTGTTTTTTCTAGGTTAAGAGTTTTTAAATCCCAGTTATATACAGGCCTTTTATACTTTTCTCCGCCTTCAACTAACATTAAATCAAATGTTAGACCATTTAATTTGTTTTCATCAACGATGGTTTTAATTTGTTTACGTATTTCTTCTAGACCATCATCGTTGATTAATTTTGAAGTAGAAACATGCCCTACTATAGCTTTTTTTATGTCTTTGTTATACAAAATAAAACCTATACAAGTTTGTAATCCACCTGTACCAATAATTGGTTTATCATTTGTAGAGATTTTTGTTTCATTCATATAAACATTTATAAATTTGCTTCTTAGAATTTCATATTCACTCATAATTCCTCCTATAGTAATCATTAATAAAATTTTATCAAATAACAAAAAATAATACATAATTTTTTTGGGAAATATGTATTATTTTTGATCACTTTACGTTTTTGTACGAAAAAAAGAACAATTTGTGTTCTTAAATTTATAAATTTGGTGCCCTAAGTGAAGAAGTAGAACAACTTCTAGGACAAAAGAAATAGTTAGTAATAACTATTAACTAACTATATTATATCATATTTCTTTAGTTTTTTGATAATTATTTATTCCATTGTTCAATTTTTTTAACTACTTCTGTCATTCTAATATTTAAATCTAAAGATTCTTTATAATCATTTAAATGTACATTGTCAGTAAATGTCTTTGCATATCCGATTTTATCTTTTAAAAATTTATTTCCTAATCCTTCTTGAACACTATTAAGGAATTCTTCTATGTTTTGATATTGGCCAAAAGTTTCTTTGCTATCTGGAATTCCTATTATTTCTTTTACTAATTTTTCTGGAACATAATTTTCTATTTCTCTACCTTTAGTAATCCAACATAATATATTATTTTTATTTGCTTCTTCTTCAATTCTTTTTTTAGTAGTATTGATTGACGCTTGTTTGTTCTTTTTATCACTATCAATTAAAATAATACTATTTCTATTAACGTTTAACAAGTTGATTAAATCGTTCTTTTCTTTTTCAGTCAAAGTAACATTAGACAATAATCTTCCACCATAGAATACACATTGATAATGTTTCCCTTCTTTTATTTTACCATTGCTCCATAGATCAATCCATTTGTTGATGTAAATTCTATCTGATGGTCCTTCTACCCAAATAACACCATTAGATTGTAGTATATCACTTGCTTTTATACCTAAATCATTTAGAATATCATTTTTTTGTATTCCATCAGTCGCATTAATAATATTAACTGTTTTATCTGGATTTTTTATAATATGTAATGCATTAACGTTTTCATTATTTTGAAAAGTATCTAACATAACATTAGAATGTGTTGTAAGAAAAAATATACAACCTTCCATAGTTAAATCTTCAATATATTTTAATAATCTTCTTTGAAGTGATGGATGCAAATTATTTTCTAGTTCCTCAAACATAAAAATATATTCTTTTAATTTTTTCTTTTCAATATTTGGAATTAATATGGTATAAGCAAGTACCATTAAGATAGTTTTTAAACCACTACCAGAATCGGATAAAGATATTCTTCCTTTTTCCTCTTCTCGAAGAAAGATTTCCCATTTATTAATTTCTCCAATTTTAACTTGTTGTGTGACAATTTCAGTAAACGTTGCATCTTCACCCATAATTTCATTTAATTTATTTAATAATTTTTCTCTCACTAAACTTTCATCATATTGACTTTTGTTTATAAAATTGCTAATTATGGTTGTTATTCCATTTCCATTACCATCAACATCCATACTTTCACTTTCTGATTCGGGAAATATATTTCTTTCTGCTAATATTCTTTTAGTAATTTTATTTTTATATTTTATAGATATTGCTAATCGTTCCCAATAACTTTTATATTTATCTTCATAAATGTCATTATGTAAAGAAAAATCTGAATACATTCTACCTGAAATACCGCTACCACTTAAATAAACTTCATAAGGAAATGTTTTACCAATAAATTGTTTACCAAAATCATAATGATATGGTGTAGGTATTCCACCACCAGATGTTGATTTTCCAAACACTCTTAAAATATCTTCATCTGTTAATTCTTTTTCTAAAATTATTTTTGTATTTCCAAATTTTCGTTTTGAATACAACATCTCAAAAATATCTAAAATACTAGATTTTCCAATATTATTTTTTCCTATAATTACATTTATAGGTTTTATATTATTTATACATCCAGATTTAAAACATTTATAATCTTCAAAGTTAATACATTTTATATCCATACTAAACGCTCCTTCCAACAAGTTTTTTAAATATTATAACATTATTTTGCCGTTTATTTATAATAATTCATTATTTTTATGTTATAATTTATATAGTTTTAGTTCTTAAAGAAAGAGGTGCTATATGCATTTTTATGAATTAATTAAAAAATTAACTGAAGATAAAAAAACAATTATCTATGTTGATATGGACGGTGTAATTGCTTCTTATGATTTTGGAAAGCCACTTGATTTTAAAAATAAAAGACCTTTAACTACAAATATTAAAACATTAAGTAAATTAAGCAATCTAAAAAATGTTGAACTACATATATTATCAGTTTGTAGATTTAATAATGAGGTAAATGAAAAAAATGAATGGTTAAATAAATACGCTCCATTCTTTGAAAAAGATAAAAGGACTATTATTACAAAAGAAAGTTATCCGCATTATTCATCAAAAGAATTAAAATTAAATTATTTAAAATCATTAAAAAATGATGAACAAATTATTTTTGTTGATGATGACAATGAAGTTTTGAGAACTGTTCGTAATGGTTTAAAAAACATAATGTTATATCAAGATTCTGAATTAATAGATTAGAAGGGAGAAATATATATGTTAAGTTATGAAGGAATATTTTTTGAAGCAGATATGGTTGATTTGATACATTCTTTAGAAACAGAAAAATTAGCCAGAGTTAATGATGAAATACATTGTACTTTTAAATATCATCCAACAACTGATGAAATTTTCAATGATATAGTTGGAAGAACATTTGAAGTATATTTAATAGGTTATGGTAATGATGGGCAAAACAGTGGATTTGAAATATTATTTCCAGATGAATTAAAAGATTATTATATAAATTATGATGAACAAAATCCTACAGTCTTAAAGACACCTCATATTACTGCATCATTAGCTGAAGGAGCAAAAGCATCAAACACAAAAAACCTTAATTTTAAACCTTTAGAAAAACCTGTTAAGTTAGTTGGAAGATTTGGTTATTGGATCAAAGGTGAAAATGAAGAATACTTATCTTATGAACCATATTCTAAAGGTAAAACAAGATAATATTTTAATACATACGCTAATTGATTATGTCAATTTGCAAGTGTGTTTCTAAATTATCAAAATTTAGTATAAACAAAGAATACGACTAATCAAAGTAGTCGTATTCTTTTTCTAATATTTATTACTACTCGAAAGTGTCCGAGTTTCCTATCAATCTGGTGCGATAAAGCTACAGCTTACGAACGTTGTTCTCTTTCTATTAACATTATAAATTAAATAAATAAAAAAATCAATATATACTATTGATACAAGAATATATGTTTGGTATAATGTTAATGGATACATTTGAAATATCAGATGCTTTCCCTTTCAATTATTAAATTAATAAAAGAAAGAAGTGATATTTATGACTAAAAGAGAAATATCTCAATATGTTATTATATTACTTCTAATTGATATAATAATATTATTACTAGTTAAATAGAAAAAACGCATCTGAGCTCACAACTATGTGATTTCAGATGCAATCCACTAAGGGAATGCATTTGATTTGACCAATCAAAATGTATCCTTTTTTATTATATGCAAGTTTCCTTGACACATTTAATATAACACAAATAATTGTCATTGTCAAAAAATCTAGTTAAAATTATTTGAAAATTGTTAATTTTTTTACTGGAGATATAACAGGTTTCTGTTTTGATAAATAATTATCTTTTATATTTGATATTTCATAAAGCTTTACTATTGAATTATTAATTTGATCTATATCATCAAAAGATATAGATTTTTTGTGGAAAAAATAATCTTTAAATTTTCTAGGATTTAAATTTGTTATTTGTCTAAATGTTTCTGAAAAATATTCTAAAGAATAAAATCCATTTTTAAAAGCTATGTTGATAAATTTTGACTCATTATTCTTTATTAACAATATTGAATTATATATTCTAATTGAATTGATATATTCTACTATCGATAAACCAATTTCTTTTTTAAACAACTTCATTATGTAATATCTATTATAGAAGAATTTTTTTTCTAAATCTTCTATAGTTATTTTATTTTTAATATTTTCATCTATATATATCAATATTTCACAAATAAGATTATTAGAATACATAACTCCCACCAACATTATAATACCTTAATTTTTATAAAAAATCAATAAAATACCACTATTGTTTAAGTTTTGTTAAAAGGTAGGTGTTATATTAGATGTGCAAAGGGAGGAAAGATTATGAATTTTGCAAAATGGGAAACCGAAGAAAATATGAAAAAATATATTCCGTTAATAGGGGTTAATTGGAATACAGAAGTTAAATCTTCTGGATTACCAATGGCTTATGATGATAATTATTTATATATTTCTGATAGATTAAATCATTCATTAGTTATTGGATCAACAGGAAGTGGTAAAACACAAACAATAACGCTTCCATTATTAGAACTTGCAAATATTGCAGGAGAATCAGTAGTTATTCACGATACTAAGAATGAACTTTATGAAGCGACAAGTGAGATATTTAAAGAAAATGGATATAACGTGATAAGATTAAATTTTGATGATGCTATGGATTCAAATAATTGGAATCCACTTGATTTACCTTATAGATTATATAAAGAAGGTAATAAAGATAAAGCACAAGATATGCTTGAAGAATTAGCTTTCTATTTACTTAATGATTTAGAAGAAGTTAATGCAGATCCATTCTGGATTAATTCAGCTATCAATTATTTTACAGGACTTACTTTATATGCTTTTGAAAATGAAGAAAAGGTGAGTTTAACTACAATAAGAGATTTAGATATACAAATTAAAGAAAGTGGAAAAGATTTTAAAGATAAACTTGATAAGAAATCTAGTGCTTATATTAATTTATCTGGAGTATTAAATGCTCCAAATGAAACTAAAGGAAGTATATTATCTGTATTTAGTCAAAAAATCAAAAGATTTATCTCAAAAGAAAATTTAAATAAATTATTATCTAAATCAGATTTTGATATTACTAATATAGCTAAAGAAAAAACTATAATATATGTAGTTTCTGGAAATTCAAGTAATTCAGAAAGATTGCTTCCTTTATTAATTAGTCAAGTGTATTATGCTAAAGATGAATACTCAAAAAAAGAAGGTAAAATTAATATTATAGTTGATGATTTCTTTGGATTATATCCAATAAAAAACTTTGAAAAAATGTTAAATTACTCAAGAGGAATAAATATTACATTTACCCTTATGATAAGAGGATTTAATGATTTAAAAAATAAATATGGAAAGGAAAATACTGAGATATTAAAATTATGTTTTGCTAATATAGTTTATTTATTATCACAAGATATTGATACATTAGAAGAAATAAGTAATCTATGTGGAAAAACTTGTGAAGATGGTATAGTTAAACCATTGATATCTGTAGAAGAATTAAAAACATTAAGAGTATTTGAGGCGATAATTTTAATACCAAGAATAATGCCAATTAAAACAAAATTATTGCCACATTACGAAATGAAAAAAAGTTTATAGTAGTAAAAGAATAAAATTATTGTTTCTCGATTAAAAAAAGGGGGTTAATTTATGACTTGTTCAAGTTGTAAATATTTAAAAGAGGGCAAGAAGTATGAGGGAGCTTTGTGTGGTACTAAATACTATTGTGAAAAAATTAAAGAATATGTAGATGGCTCTAATTATTGTTGTGGGAGTTATGATAAATCGTATTCAAGAAGTAATTACACTTGTGATAAGATATGTGAAGAAGGTAGAAAATTTAGTGATGATGATAGACCAATATCATATCATATTGCAATTTTAATATTAATTATATTATTAGGGTTATTAGCTACATTTTTAAATAATATAAGTATGTAAATAAGGGGGATTTAAAATGAGGAAGAGAAGAATAGAAATTTTAAAGGGGTATAAACAAATACTTTTAGAATGTAAAAGAATGCAATTATCAAATGAATTAAGTATGGAAGTTGAAAATAAATTTCCATCAAATAATAAACCAAAGCAAAAAGTTTTAACTTTATTTAGATAGTTGAGGAGGGGTACTTATGAAAGAAAATATAGAAAAATATTTAAATCAAGATTTATCTAATCCAAAATATTTGTTTTATGGTAGCTCAAATATAATTGATAAATTAGAACCTATAAAGCAAAAAACGGTGTTTAATAATAAAGTAGAAAATATAGTTTTAACAAGTTATTTTGTTAATGCTGCTGCTTATGCATTTAAAGATAAACTAAAAGAATGTAATACAAAATATAGTTTTAAAATAGATAATGATGATAAAGATATAGTTATGGAATACAGTGTAGAAAATATTCCTATCCAATTAAAATCTTATATATATGTTTTTGAAAAAACAAATGATATAATGAAAAAGAAAGGTAAAAATACTACACAATATATATCTTATAATTGTTTAGAACCTATTGATTTTATTGAAATAGATTTTGATGATTTTAAAAAATATTTCAAGAGAATAGAAAAATGAGTTGGTAAAGTTTTAACTTTATTTAGGTAAAATTTTATATTGCTATAAACAGGGGGATTTTATGAGTTTAAATATATATGAAAATACATTAAGAAAATTAAATCAATCTAAAGTGAAACTTATTTCAGGCGTTCTAGCTACAACTATGTTATTTGCTTTGGCAGGATGTAATAAAGAAGATAAAAAGACAGACTCAATATCAATAAACATAGTTGACGAAATGTATGAAGATAAAAATGGAGAATATGAATATATCTTGAATTTAGAAGCAATAAAAGCGAATCCTTTAAATAAGTTTAGCTTATTAAAAGAAGTGGAAACAGAAAGGTATGATAATTATTCATTAGATGGAAAAACAGATTCTTTTTTCAATAAATATAATTATATAATATTACCTTCTTGTTATGAACATTATAATAATGGTATAGAAAATAAAGGGTTTTATAAATTTATATATGAAAATTCTAAAAGAAATTTGGAAATTAAAAAATTAGAAGGATTAGACGGTAATACATTTACCTTAATTACAAATAGCATAGAGATAACAAGAAATATAAATCCTGGTTATAAAATGTTGGTAGGTGGCCAAAAACAATTGCTTAAAGGAGATAAATTAGAATCAAAAACTTTAATGTATGATGGTGAAATTATAGCTTTTAAACAAACAGGTGTAGGTAGTGAATGTGATAATGTAATTCAAATAGGAAAATTAGATACAACATTAATACCTGTAAATTCAATATTAAATGGGGATATTAATATTAAGTATAATGAAACTGAAATGGTATTAGATAATGTAAAACAAAAAATAATAAAAAAATAGGAGGGATATAATGTTTTTGATAACACCAGAATTAGAAACGGAAAGATTAATATTAAAAAAAGGAACTGCAGAGGATTTTATAAAGGTATATGAGTATAATTTTACTAAATTAAGGGATATATGTGGAGAATTTGAATTTGTAAAATGTGATCCTAATTTTGTTGCAACTTTTGCTAATTATTCAGAAGAAACAGAAAACGTTTATGATTGGATTATGTATTTAAAAGAAACAATGGAACCTATTGCTAATATAGTTGCAGATCAATATAATAGTGAATTAAATAGTTTAGAACTAACTTTTAATTTACACCCAAATCATTGGGGAAAAGGTTATATGAAAGAAGCAGTTATAGAAGTTATGAGATTCTTATTTGAAAATGGATATGACAATATTGTTTCTGCATATGATGAAGGAAATAAAAAATCAAAAAGAGTTCATGAAAAAATAGGTTTTGAATTTTATAAAAAAGAGGAAAATAGTTGGCAAAAAAATGGTGTTCCTATAACTAAACACGTTCTAATTATGAGTAAAGAAAGATTTAATGAATTATATAATAGTAAAGTTAAATAAAATAATAAATTTGTAAAATTTAGTGTAAAGAAGCTGTAGGATTCCTATAAAAATTGAATTTAAAAGATAAATTATGCTATTATATGTATAGAGAGGTGTTTCTTATGGAACTAAATAATTCAAGAAAAGAAGAATTAAGAAAAAATATTTTGGAGCAATTAAAAAATGTTCCTGAAGGCGAAAAAATCCATTTAGACAAAAAATTATTAGAAGATTTATTGTTTGAAGAAATAGTAGTAGTTGAATCTAAAGGTTTAACTGCAAAATTACCTGTGTGGTCTGGTGAATTTTTAAGAAAAATAGATTTGAGCGAAGTTAGTTTTGAAAATGTTTCTTGGTCTTTATGTCATGTTTCGTTTCCAATATCGTATATAGAGAAACTAAGTTATGAAGAAAAAAATGAAACTTATAAAAAAATAGAAGAATTAAATGATAAAAATCAAACTCAAAATTATATAATTAATTATGTTATACAAATGCAAATATCGATTTAACTCAATCTTTTGAAGGTAAAAATGCTAAGAAAATTACTTTAGATCATTGTAATTTTGCTGGAGTAAATTTTGTTAATCAAGATTTAAGTGCATATAAATCTTTAATTGTGGATAATTCTAATATATCAGATTCAAAAATAATTATACCTTTATCAATAGAACTATTTGCTATCTATTCTAATTTATCTAATGTTAATCTTGCAGCTCGAAAGATTAATGGCGTGGAAGCTATTGTTTTTGGAGATGCGGATTTTTATGATTGTAATTTGTCGAATACGGGTGTTGAAATAGATTTTGATATTATTGAATATGCAAATTTGATTGAACAATATCCTGATTCTTCATTAGAATGTAATAAAAAACTTGTAGAAGCAAAAAACAAAAATTGGATTGGCTGCTTTGTAAATGGAAAAAAAATAGAAAAACATTTGTCTAAAGAAGAAGAGGAATTGGAACAAAGAAGAAAAGAAACTCCTGAAAAATTCTTTGTGATTGGTCAAAGAGAATATGAAATAATGACTTCTTTTGATTCTCCTTTTAATGAAAATGAAAGGTTTATTATATTTACTGATAATAAGTTAGATTTAAAAGGTCATATAAGAATTTTGTTTGGTAAATATGATAAATCTACAGGTTTAAAACCTATAGATGTACCTGAAGGATTTGATCCTATAAAACCTCTAGAAAATGAACATGAACTGCATTTTGTAGAAAAAACTTGGTTTGGAATACTTTATGATAATGACGAGGAAGAGATTTCTAAAAGAATGTAAAAACAAAGTAAAAGATATATAATAAGAGCATTATATATCTTTTTGTTAATTATATTTGTTTTTGATGTTTACTGTTTTTAAATTAATAAAAAATAATTATAGTATGGTATAATTAAAGTAGGAGATGATGTGTTTGATTAATAATATTCAAAGTGTAATTAACGGTGTTAACATTTGTGTTGATTATAAAGTTGAATTAATTGGTATATTGATAACGTTAAGTGATGAATCATCTATAGAGCAATTTAAAATTCTTTTTGAATTTAATAAGAATAATGACGAGTATATGAGAACTATTAAAAATACTTTTTCGTACCTTAAACAAAATGGATTTATAGATGAATTTAATAAAATTAAGAATAAATACTATTTACATTATCAAGAACCTATTGAATTAATGCTTATGTTAGATGAAAATTTTAATACAGATATTTTAGAAGAATTTTTGGGATATAAGCCAGAACAAGATTTTTATGATTTTATTAATAACTTAAAAGAATTTTCCCGAGATCCTATTTTTATAAATTTTTATAATGATAATATAGATAGATATAAGAGTTGGATTGAGTCTTTAATTCCTTTTTATAAAAAATTTAATATGTCTTATATTTTATCAAAATATTGTGGCGAGAAATATAAAAATTTAAAATTATATAATAATCTTATAGCATTTGAAACAAGTGGAGGATATGGTATAGATGTTGATAACAATATACATTATTGTACTAGGGCTAATTCTTGTAGGTTAACAAAGGATAACTTATTATTTTCTTCGTTTGATGATGAATCATACTTAAAACTTACCGCACATGAATTTTTGCATGGCATTGTTAATCCAATAACAGAAAAATTTGGCGTTTTCACGCAAGAATCAAATTATTTAATCAAATTAGAAAAATTAAATAGTTGTGGATATAGTACAGATGAATCTTTAATTAATGAGACTATTGTAAGAGCTATTACTATGAGAATCTGTTCTCAATTTATAAAAGATTATGATATAAATAATTTGTTAAATAAACTATATGATTTTGGTTTTATTTATATAAAAGAAATTTATGAATTAATGATAGAATATGAAAATAATAGAGAGATTTATCCTAATATAGATTCAATATATGAAAAAATTATTAAAGTTGTAATAATGCAAAAAACATCAAACTGAAGTGATGTTTTTTCTTTTGATTTAAAGGTTTTAGGGATTATCCCTACATATAGAATTTGTGGGAGTACAAATTCAGTGCTTGCTAGTCCACGACTAGATAGAAAATTAGTATTAATTTTCTGGTTTTTCAGTATTATTTTCATCTGTATTTGATAACGAGAAATTATTTTTCTCGTTATATTTTTATCCTTCTATATATAACCTCACTTAATCACTAAATTGCAGACTAGATTTTAATTTTTCCTCTCACTATATACCTCACTAACTTTGAAAAAAACAGACTGAAAATTAATATTTCTATATATATTTACAAAAAAGTATAAAAAGTATAGTCTAATTTTTAAATTTCATTAATATTTCTTTAAGTTCAATAAGATTATATTTTTGATTAAGTTCTTTAATATAAAAAGGTTTATTACTTATTTCATTTACTTTGTATTCGTATATAGTAAGAGTAGTGGGAGATTTAATTATATATTCAGTAGGTCTTATGAATTTTAGATTGGTATTAGTTAAATGTCTAATTTGTCCTTTTTTTATTGTGTAGTTATAATTTTGTAAAAGTTCTAGTATTTCAGTATTAGGTTTTAATTCTTCTATAACTTTAAATTTAAGCATAAAAAATGTCCTCCTTTCTAGAAAAGAGAACATAAAATAAAAACTTACGAAACCTATTGGTCCGTAAGTTGTTTTCAAATGGTGCCTGTGACCGGACTCGAACCGATACGATATTGCTATCATTGGATTTTGAGTCCAACGCGTCTACCAATTTCACCACACAGGCAAGTAATTAAATTATATCACACTTTAATATAATTTAATACATTTTTTATACTTCTTCTTTATATTTTGATTCAAACAAATACTTTTCATCATCTATTATTTCTTGTCTTTCTTCTAATTTAGGAAGTTCGTCTATGCTTCCTAACCCAAAATAATCTAAGAATCTTGGTGTAATGTTATATAGTCTTGGCCTACCAGGTGCATCTGATCTTCCAACTTCTTCAATAAGTCCTTTTAACAACAATTTTCTAACAACATAACTAGAGTTAACGCCTCTTATATTATCTATATCTACTCTTGTAAGTGGTGCGTTGTAAGCAATGATTGCAAGAGTTTCAAGGGCAGATTGACTTAGGATAGAATTTTCATCATCTATAACTAATTTTTTGTAATATTCTTTGTGTTCTTTTTTTGTAGTAAGCTTGAAATGATTACCTAAATATTCTATTTGAATACCTCTGTTTTCATCAGTATAATCATTATATAATTCTTTGATAATAATTTTAACTTCTTCAATATCTTTTTCAATTACTTTTGAAATATCTTCTAAAGTTAATCCATCTTCTCCACTTAAAAATAATAATCCTTCTACTATTGCTTTCATTATACACCTTTTTCTTTAATAATTATGTTTTTAAAATTGTGTTCTTGCTCAATTTCTATTTCCTGTTTTCTAGACATCGCTAGTATTGATAAGAAAGTTATAACTACATATTCTTTTGTAAATACTTCAAAAAGATCAGTAAAATTAACTTTCTTTTTTGTTTTTAATATATTTCTAATTTCGTTACTTCTTTTAGTAACACTATATTCTTTATTTGTTATTTTGGTATTTAATGGTTTATCTAATTCTTTTTGTTCTAAAAATTTAGAGAGCGCATGAAGTAAATCATTTAAATCAACACCATAATCAACTTCTTCAACATCTTTATAATCTAAAAGAGTATCAGGCTCTCTAGTATAAATTTCTTGCCTATATTCTTCTAGTTCTTTAAAAGTACTAGTCATTTTTTTATATTGTTCATATTCAAGTAATCTATTTATTAATTTTTCTTTTGGATCTTCTTCGAACTCATCGTCTTCAATATCTTGTCTTGGCAATAATGAAGATGATTTTATTTCTATAAGTTCAGCAGCCATAACTAAATATTCTGAAGCAATATCAAGATTTAACTCTTCCATTTTTTGAATATAATTTAAATATTGCTTAGTTATTTCATCTATGCTTATTTCGTTAATACTTATATTTGATTGTTTAATTAAATGAAGTAATAAATCAAGCGGGCCTTGGAATTCATTAATATTTATTTCATACTTCATAACTACCAACTCCATAAGTATTGTACCAAATTCCTAAAGGAAAGTCTATAATTGAAAATTAATTAAATAAAAAGAACGTGATTTATGGTATTATATATACCATTAACTTTCCGCCAAGATAAGTTAATCATGTTCGATATATAAGATATCATAAAAAGTGATTTTACTTCTACTCTAAAAAGAAAGGTAATTGAATTTGTTTGTCCAGACTGCGGCTACAATCAATTTAACTATTCTTTTTATTATCAACGATTCTGATTTTTTAATTATATAAATTAAAACTAACCACATATTTGTATGGGGTAAGGGGAATATTGCTTAAATTTATATTTTTATTTACTTTTACATAATTATTTTGGATTTATTTGTTTTATAACTACATTTCAATAATTACTTTCCACTTATTTGGCACAATGCGGTTATAAAACTTTTTGATTACTCAAAAACTTTTATAACTTGCTAGACATTATAATAAATTTTAAAAAAATATACAAGAAAAACTATGCTTTTGCTTAAAATTAGTGTATAATTATTTTAGAATATAAAGTGAGTGAGGTTAAAATGAAAAAAATGTTTTTAGTAATAATGCTTATATTTTTTAATTGTATTTTTATATATGGTGTTAGAGGATATAGTGTTAGTGAATCTAATAATCCGGGTTCAGGATATACTTCAAGCGGTTCAGCATTACAAGGAACTTCTTGGATAAGTATAGGTAACAAAGCTGGGACACAATTACAAACTGTAAGAATTAGAATTTTTAGAAATGGTTCTGTTGTTTCTGGCATGGATAAATATTTTACTTTAGCTAATAATGAAGATGGATGTTATAGTAATGTTTCATCAGTTACTCATTGTGAAACATCAAGTTATAATTATTCAAGTGTCACTAGCACAACAGGTGTATCTTGTAGCAGTAATATGACAGTAAAATTTGGGTGTATTTATAGTAGTAATTTAGGTAAAAGTTGGGGTTATAATAATGGTGTTTATTCTGATGGTAGTTATTTAGCTGATTATTTAAAAAACTCTAGTTATTCAAATTTAAAATCTATTTTATCAACAATGGGGTATAATGATGATAATTTTAATAATGGTGATATTGTTATAATAGAACCTGCAACTGTAGTTAATTGTAATAATGTAAAATATTTTGGTACTTCTACAGCACTAATGAAAAAAAATGTTTCTTATAGAGGATCTAGCGGAAATATGTGTGCTGGTTCTACTGACTCTCATAATGGTTATACATTTCAAAATGTTTTTAGAAAAATGTCTGAGGCGTTATCACAAAATGGAGCCTCTGTAACTAGCAATTCAGATTATGAAGGTTTTGGATTCTTTAAATATAATGTTTCAGATTTAGGATATAAAAAAGAGGAATACTATTTAGATTTAAATGGTTATTTGGACGGTGCAACATCAGGAGATATTTCAGGATATGGAACAGCAGATATATATATAAATGGCAGTAAGGTAGCTGATGATGTAACTGATTATTATACAAAATGGCCAAAAGGAACAAAATATGAAATA
>JAZRAM010000054.1:0-2275 GCA_045634565.1 Bacilli bacterium | reverse complement strand
ATGAAATAAAGTTATATTATAAATAAGTGATATAGATATACCAAAAGCAATTGGGATAAATACATTTTTTAACTTAAAATTATTTTTAGTCTTATATTTTTTAAATACTCTATATAAAATAGGTATAAATATTATAACTGTGATTAGAATTATTAAAAAAGATTTTGAATTAATATAATCAGTTAATTTTTCTTGATATTTAATACCTTTAATATATTCTAAAAATTCAGGATTAGTCATTGTACCTTTTTCTTTAGAGTTAAATATAGCAACAAAAATATAATTTACAATAAATGTTCCTAACGAAAATATTATAGGCCAAACTAATACTTTTAATATGTTCTTTATATATTTTAAACTATTTTTCACTTTTACCCCTTTTTTTATCTTTAACAAATTTAATAAATTTATCCCTTATAGTTAGTAACAAAATACTTCCAAGTAAAACAAATACTAAGAATTGTATAATATAACTATCTATAAAAATAGATAAAACAAATGATACAGTCGCACTAAAAATAAACCATATAGTAACATAATTTTTAGAAGCAACTTCTAGTAAAGTTAAAACAATTATTAAACCTAACCAAATCCACATCATATTTATCACCAACATAATTATACTAATTTTTTAATCTTAATTCAATCTTTTTTGATTTGTGATGCTTTCTTTATTATATTACTTCCATAAGTATTTTTTAATTTATCTAATACTTTATCCAGTTCATTATTGCTTTCTACTGTTTTTACATCTTCAAAAATAGATAATTGATGAGTTTGAGTATTAGAAAACTTACCTAAAGAAACACCTACTAGTCTAATACCTTCTTCATTCCATAATTCCTTAATTAATTCTTTAGCAATCTTATATATTTCATCTGTATTACTTGTAGGATTTTTTAATCTTCTTTGATGAGAATAAGTTCTAAAAGTTTTATCTTTTAACATTACGCCTACAAGTGATGTATACTTATTATTTTTTCTTAATGACATACTTACATTTTCTACTAAAGGATATAAAAATTTATAAATATCTTCTAAACTATTTAAATTATAACTTGTAGTTGTAGAATTACTTATACATTCACTTTCACTTCTTTTTATATTTATAATACTATCATCTATGCCTTTAGCACTGTTAATAATTTTTTCAGTTTGATTTTTAAAATATTTAGATATCATACTAGAATTAGCATTAGCTAAATCACCTATTGTATTTATATTAAGTTCTCTTAATTTTTTACTACTACTTTTTCCTATTCCATATAATTCTTCTATAGGAAGTGGATACATTTTTTCTTTTACTTCTTCCTTGAAGAGAGTGTGCACTCTATCTGGCTTTAAAAAATCACTTGCCATTTTAGCACATAATTTATTATTAGCAATCCCAATATTAACTGTAAATCCTAAAGTATCTTTTATTTCTTTTTTTAATTTGTAAGCAAATTTAATAGGATCACCATATAATTTTCTAACTTTTGTATAATCTATAAAACATTCATCAACGCTTAACTTTTCAATATCAGGTGTATAATTACTTATAAGTTCAAAAAGTTTATTGGACATTTCTTGATATAACTTATGATTTGGTGGGAATATTTTTAAATCATTACATTTTCTTTTGGCATCTCTTATAGTTTCTGCTGTTTTTACACCTTTGCTTTTAGCAACCATACTTTTAGCAAGTACAATTCCATGTCTTTGAGATTCATCTCCACCTATTATGGATTCTATATTTCTTATATCTATTTTATAACCTTTATTTAATAAATCTACTGCTGTCCAAGAAAGAAAAGCATTATTTACATCTATGTGCATAAATATATTATCCATAATTATCACCACCTTAATTATATAAAATATATTTTTTTTAGTCAACAAAAAAAACGAACACAAGTTCGTTAATTGTAAAATTTAACAAATACCATTGTATCTTTAATCTTAAATTGTTTATCTTTATAAAAGAAATGCGCGGTTCTTCTTTGATTTCCTGAAGTAAGTTCTAAATATTTAATATCATTTTCTTTAACTAATTCTTCTACTTTTTTAAACAATTTAGATGCATAACCTTTTCTTCTATATTCTTTTTTTACACCTAAATAACTTATAAAATAATATTTTTGATTTTTAATATATTCAAATCTTTCTTCTAAAACTACACTAGCAACTACTTCTTCTTTTTCTTTTATTACTAATACTTTATTTTTTTTAATCATTTTTTCTATTGCTTCACTATTAGCTTCATAACCAAATATTTCATCTATAAATTTAATAT
>JAZRAM010000053.1:0-16206 GCA_045634565.1 Bacilli bacterium | reverse complement strand
AGTATAGCTAAAGGAATTATTAATTCTAGACCTATAACTACTACTTTAGAATTAGTAGAAGTAATAAAGAATAATGTTCCTGAAAAATACAAAAGAGATAAACATCCTGCTAGAAAAGTTTTTCAAGCTATAAGGATAGAGGTTAATGATGAATTAAATGTATTTGAAAATAGTTTAAAAGATGCATTAGATCTTATTGAGGTAGGTGGAAGAATATGTGTTATTACATTCCACTCATTAGAAGATAAAATATGTAAAAATATATTTAATAGTGTAAGTAAGGTAGATGATTCATTAAAGCATTTACCTATAGTTCCTTTAGAATATTTACCTAAGTTTAAAGTTATAAAAACTATAGACCCAAGTAAAAATGAATTAGAACAAAATAGTAGAGCAAGAAGCGCTAAACTTAGAATAATAGAAAGAATTGGTAGATAATATGAAAAAGAGTACTAGAAAAGTTGCGAGATTAACACAAGGAGAAAGAATGTTATATACATTAGGATTTTTCTGCGCTATTTTAACAGTTTTCATTAAAGTATTTTCTAGTGCTGGTATAAGTAATCTTAAAATGGATATAGAAACGATTTCGTATCAAATAGATAGTCAAGAAAAGAAAAATCAAAGTTTAGTAATGCAAGTAAATGAACTTACTTCATATGAAAATTTAAGCAGTGTTTTAAAAGATATGGGACTTGCTTATAATAATGATAATATAATAGTTGTAAAATAACATATAAGTAAAAACTTATATGTTTTTAATTTACTTATAAAAATTTAAATGTTATAATGTATATATAGTAGAATAGTAAAAGGAGGTAAAAAAATGGATAATCAAAACATTAGACCTAAGCGACCTAAGTGGAATGCACCTATTATTTGTTTTATTGCTTTCTTTATAGTTATGTTAATTCTATTTATACAACTTTGTTATTTAGGATTATCTAAAAAAGTATATGGAATTGATATGCAGAAGTTTGCTGCAAATAGAAATACTGTAACAGATATATTAATTGCTGAGAGAGGAACTATTTATGATATAGAAGGAAATGTTCTTGCACAAAATATCTCCTCATATACTTTAATTGCCTATCTTGATTCAGGTAGAACTAATGATAAAGATGATCCTCAACATGTAGTAGATAAGGAATATACTGCTACTAAATTAGCAAGTGTACTTGGTGAAGAAAATTATGAATACATACTTGAAAGATTAAATAAAAAATCAAAACAAGTAGAATTTGGTAAAGTAGGTAAGAATCTAACAGAGCTTACTAAACTTGCTATAGAGGAGTTAGATTTGCCTGGTATAGATTTTAGTGAAACTGTAAAAAGATATTATCCTAATGGAGATTTTGCTTCTTATGTAATTGGGTATGCGAAACAGTACACAAGAATAAATATAAAATTAGGTGAAGAGTACGATTTATATAATTATTATCAAAACTTTTTTGATAATTATGATGGTATAACTATAGAGCCTTTTAATGATAAAATAATTAAAATAAGTAATACAACTGTAAAAGGTATGAAAAAAGGTACAAGTATTTTACTGATAAAGACTTATGGAGAAACTTTAGCTAACATAGTTGTAAATGTTACTGGATATGATGCTTTTAATACTATGGATAGTACTATAGTAGGAGAACTTGGAATAGAAAGTAATTATGAAAATAAATTACAAGGTAACGATGGATATGTTAGATATCAACAAGATAAACATGGATTAAAAATACCAGACACTCCAGAAGAAAGAATTAATTCAACGGATGGATATGATATTTATTTAACTCTTGATTCTAATATACAAAGATTTGCTGAAACAGCAGTTAATAATGTACAGGAGGATTATAATCCTGATTGGACTATGGTAACTGTAATGGATGCAAAAAATGGAGATATACTTGCGAGTGCTACAAGTCCTTCCTATAATCCCAATAGTTTACCAGATAACATGTCCTATCAAAATCCACTAGTTTCTTATGCATATGAACCTGGAAGTGTTATGAAAATATATACTTATATGTGTGCTATCGAAACAGGTTTATATGATGGAAGTAAAACTTATTTGAGTGGAACATATGAGTTTGAAGATGGTTATAAAATAGGTGACTGGGATAAAAAAGGATGGGGATACCTAAGTTATGACTCTGGATTTAGTTATTCATCAAACGTTGCTATTATAAATATTATTAAAGATTATTTATCAAAAGAAAAGTTAAAAAAATGTTTAGAAAGTTATGGCTTTAATAGTAAAACTGGAGTTGAACTTTCTAATGAAGAAAAAGGAAATATAAGTTATAAATATGAAACAGATTTAATGTCTGCTGGATTTGGTCAAGGTATTTCAACTACAGCAATTCAACAACTTCAAGCACTCACTATAGTTGCTAATGATGGGGTTATGGTAAAACCTCATATAATTAGTAAAATGATTAATGAAAAAACTAATGAAGAAATTAAAACTAAAGTAGAAAAGAGCGAACAATTAGTTAGTTCTGCTACTATAAAGAAGATAAAAGATTTAATGGAAAGTGTTGTTCAACCAGGCAGTCCTACAGGAAGTAAATATTATATTGAAGGATTCGATATAATAGGAAAAACAGGAACTGCTCAAATATTTGAAAATGGGGCATACCTAACAGGAACTAATGATTATATAGTTTCAATAGGACTTATGTATCCTAAAGACGATCCACAAATAATAATTTATGCAGCTGCTAAAAGGCCGAAGAAAAATGCTAATTTAGCTCTTCCAGCAAGTATAAGAGAATTAGTTGAAAATATTTCAAAGTATAAAAAAATATTTAGTGAAAGTAATAAAAATGAAGATGATATATCATATAAATTAAATACTTATATAAATAAAGATGTATCTACAGTAAAAGAAGAATTAAAAGAAAAAGGATTAAATGTTGTTGTTATAGGTGATGGCAATAAAATAGTTAATCAATACCCATTAAAAAACACAACTGTTATATCAGGAGATAAAATATTCTTACTTACAAACAGTAATAATTATACTATGCCAAACATTATGAATTGGTCAAGATATGATGTTATAAAATTATGTGAATTAATAGGTATGGAGTATTCATTTGATGGATATGGATATGTTGCTAGTCAAAGTATTAAAAAAGGTACTAAAATAGATGGAAAATCAAGATTAGAAGTATTACTTGGAAATATTAAACCAAATTAAAAGAATATTAATTTATTCTTTTTTTTGTTATATTTTCCAATTTGATTTTTAAGGTATTTAGTGCTATAATATACATCAAATCAGGGGTGGTTTGGTATGAAAATAATAACTATATCAAAAAAGAAATTCCAAGAATTAAAGAAAATAAATTTATCTAAAGAGATATTTAATACTGAAGGAACTATTTATGACTTTGAATATAGAGGAAAGAAAAAGATATTGAAAACTCTTTATACATTAAATGGTTATACGTTTGCTAACAAATTATATACAATAGAAATGCTTGATAGTAATAAAGAATTTTTGCCTAGTAGTTTCTATATTCCAGATTATTTATGTGCATTAGAAGGAAAATTATAGGTTTTACAGTTCCTAAGATAGAAGGAGTAAATCTTTCTACAATATTGAGTGATAGTTCTATAGATTATAAAGAACAAATATATTATTTAAAGAAAATAGGAGAAATATTAAATCAACTACACAATATTAGAAAATATACTCCATTAAATAGTATTTATATAAATGATTTACACGAATCTAACTTTATTGTAGATAATAATAATAGAGAATTAAAAGTAATAGACTTAGATAGTTGTAAGATATGTTCTAATGAACCTTTTGCAGCTAGATTTCTAACTCCTGTATCTATGATGAGTGAAGTAGAAAAATATAAAATTAATAATGACCCACATAGTAACGGTTATATAGTTCCTAACTCAGATTCAGATTTATATTGTTATTCTATGATAATACTTAATTATTTATATGGTGATAAGATAAGTAATATAGGTATAGAAAACTTTTATGAATATTTAAATTATTTAGAATCTATAGGAGTAAATAAAGAATTAATAAATATATTTAGTAAATTATTAATTGGTAACTGTAAGAATCAAAATCCAATTAATTATTTAGATTCACTTACTAGTGAACAAATATGTAGATCTAAAAAAATAGTATATGAAAAAACAAAAAATTATGTAAGAAAATAGTTTAAATACTATTTTTTTTATTATATTAATATACTTAATTGGTGATACTATGTTTTTTAAAAATATACATACTAGAATAAAAATAATAATATTAGTAACAGTTTTTTTATTTATAGTTATTATAGGTAAAGTTTTTTATATACAAGTAATAGATTATAAAAAATTAAATAAATATGCGACTAGTTTATGGAGTCGTAATTTACCTTTAGCTGCTAATAGGGGAACAATATATGACACGAATGGAGTGGAACTTGCTGGTAATATAACAACTACTTCACTTGTACTAATTCCTAATCAAATAGGAGATAAAGAGAAGGTAGCTAAAGATTTAAGTGAAATATTAAATGTTAGTTATGAAGAAATGTATAAACATGTATCTAAAAAAACATCTATAGAAAGAGTACACCCAGAAGGTAGAAATCTTAGTTATGAAATAGCTGATAAAATAAATAGTCTAGGATATGATGGAGTATATCTTGTTAAAGAAGCTAAAAGACATTATCCATATGATACAATGCTATCTCATAGTATAGGTTTTGTTGGAATAGATAATCAAGGATTAAGTGGGTTAGAACTTATTTATGATAATTATTTAACTGGTAGTGATGGTTCTATAAAATATTTTAGTGATGCTAAAGGAAATAGTCTTTCTATGTCACAAATATATGAGCAACCTACAAGTGGTGTTAATATGACTCTTACAATCAATTATAAATTACAAGAAGCATTAGAAAGAGAACTTGATGTAGCGGTATCAGAATATAATCCAGATCAAGCACTTGGAATAGCAATGAATCCAAATACAGGAGAAATACTTGCTATAGCTTCACGTCCTACATTTAGTCCAAGTGAATATCAAAATTATACAGTAGAAGAGATAAATAGAAATCTTCCTATATGGATGACATATGAACCTGGTAGTACATTTAAAATAATAACTTTAGCTGCATCTTTAGAAGAAAAAATAGTAGATTTAGAAAGTGATAATTTCTTTGATGGTGGAGCAGTTACAGTAGGTGGAGCTACATTACACTGTTGGAAACATGGCGGACATGGGAATCAAACTTATTTACAAGTAGTAGAGAACTCTTGTAACCCTGGATTTGTAAATTTAGGTCTTAAACTAGGAAAAGAAACATTATTTAATTATATAGATATATTTGGATTTGGAAAAAAGACTGGAGTAGATTTAAATGGAGAATCAAATGGAATACTTTTTAATGTAGATAAAATAGGTGATTTGGAACTTTCTACTACTGCATTTGGTCAAGGAGTAAGTGTTACTCCTATACAACAAATAACTGCAGTAAGTGCAGCTATAAATGGCGGAATACTATATAAACCATATATAGTTAAAAGTTTAAATGAACCAGAAACTAATAGTGTAATTTTAGAAAATAATCCTACAGTAGTTAGAAAAGTAATAAGTGATGATACTAGTAGTAAAGTTAGATATGCACTTGAAAGTGTAGTTGCTCGTGGTACTGGACATAATGCTTATATTGGTGGATATAGAGTAGGTGGTAAAACAGGTACTGCTCAAAAAGTAAAAGATGGAATTTATATGAGTGGTAACTATATAACAAGTTTTATAGGATTTCTACCTGCTGATAATCCAGAAATAGTTATATATATTGCAGTTGATAATGCTAAAGGAATAACACAATATGGAGGAACAGTCGCTGCTCCTATTGCTAAAAACTTTTTGTTAAGTGCTATAGATATATTAAATATAGAAGAAAGAACTGATGAAATAGAAAGAGAATATCTTTTTACAGATAAACAATATGCTGAAGTACCTAATGTAGTAGGAATGAGTGTTAAAGAAGCAGTAAAATTATTAAAAAAATTTAAAGTAGAATATAGTGGTAGTGGAGAAGTTGTTACTTATCAATCTCCAAGCGCTAACGAGAAAGTTTATGAGGGTGAAACTATAAGATTATTACTTAGCGAATAAAAAATTTTATTTATATTGTCCAAAAGTAAAAATTATTATATAATAAATATGGTGATGATATGAATAATAAAGTTGTAATAATTGGTTGTGGTAATGTAGGTATGAGTTATGCTTATGCATTATTTAATCAAAGAACATATGTAAATGAATTAGTACTTATAGATATAAATACAAAAAAAGTAGAAGGAGAAGTAATGGATTTAAATCATTGTCTTGCTTATAGTCCTTCTAAAATAAATATAAAATTAGGAGATTATAGTGATTGTAAGGATGCTAAAATAGTAGTAATTGCTGCAGGAGCTAATCAAAATCCTGGTGAAACTAGAATGGATCTAATAAATAAAAATAGTAAAATATTTAAAGGTATAGTAGAAGGTGTTATGAATAGTGGATTTGATGGTATATTTTTAGTTGCAACTAATCCATTGGATGTAATGACATATTTAACTTATAAATATTCTAATTTACCTCATAATAAAGTTCTTGGTACAGGAACTACTTTAGATACAGCTAGATTAAAATATTTAATAAGTGAGAAAGTTGGAGTAAGTCCAAAAGATATTCATGCTTATGTAATGGGTGAACATGGTGATTCTGAGTTTGTACCTTGGAGTAATGCTAACATAGCTTTGAAACATATAAACTATTATTTAACAGAGGAAGAAAAGAAAAAAATAGAAAATGATGTAAGAAATTCAGCATATGAAATAATAAATAGAAAAGGTGCTACATATTATGGTATTGGTATGTGCTTAGTTAGAATCACAAATGCAATACTTGGAGATGAAAATGTAATACTTTCTGTTTCAGC
This sequence comes from Bacilli bacterium, assembly GCA_045634565.1. Classification (GTDB taxonomy): domain Bacteria; phylum Bacillota_I; class Bacilli_A; order RF39; family UBA660; genus UMGS1613. Next base: position 9,244 of record JAZRAM010000053.1, on the reverse strand, counting down.
ACACGATAAAGAAAATGATATTTATATTTCAACACCGGCAATAGTTAATAATAGTGGAGTTAAAGAAAAAATATTTGTTCCATTTAATAAAGAAGAAACAGAAAAAATAATAAATTCAATAAATGTAATCAAAGAAGCAATAAATAAAATATAATTTTATGCACGTATGTAAAATGTGCATAATTTTTTTATCAAAAATTGAAAAATTATTGCATTTATAAAAATTAAGTGATATACTAAGATTGTAAATAATGAGGAAAGGTATGTGATAAAATGAAAAAATGTTTAGGTTTATTTACATTAGCATTTGCTTTACTATTTGCCATCACAGTTAAAGTAAATGCAGCTGAAACTGTTGTTAAAACAGAACAAGAATTAAAAGATTGTATTGCTGCTGCTGGAACAACAGAAACAACAAAAGCTGTTTGTAAAGTAACTGCAGATATTGAACTTACAGATAGAATTACTATTGAAAATGGAGAATATGTTGAAATTATTTTAGGAGAAGGCTTAGGTGCATTTAGAATATTAGTAAAAGATGGTTTTGATGTATCTGTAATGTTTAATGTTAAAAATGGTGTTCTTGAGTTGACAGGTCCAGGTGGAATATTTGCTCCAAAAACAGCTCTTCAATTATTTGTAAGCGAAACAAATAAAAAAGCAGAAGTTGTTGTAGGAGAAAATGTAGAAGTAATTTCTGAAGAACTCGAAACTGTAGGAATTTATGGTAAAGGTGCTAAATTAGATGTATATGGTACTGTAAAAACAACATCTTCAAATAGATCAACAATTTCAGGTAATGGTACAGCTAAATATGCTGGTACTGTAATTAATATTCATGAAGGTGCTGTTGTAGAAAGTGAAAAAACTGCTGCAATTTATCATCCACAAGCTGGAGATCTAACAGTAAATGGTGGTGAAATCACTGGTACAACTGGTATTGAAATGAGAGCTGGTAAATTAACAGTTAAAGGTGGAACTATTATAGGTACTGCAGTTCCAACAACTACTAAAGAAAACGGAAGTGGAGGTACTACAGAAGGTGCTGGTATTGCTATAGTACAACATACAACTGAATTAGATTTAGTTGCTGATGTATCTGGTGGTACAGTTAAAGGTTACACAGCTTTATATCACAACAATACAGAAAATAATAGTGATGAAGCTGCTGCAAAAGTTTCTTTAAAAGTAACTGGTGGTAAATTTGAAGCTACTAATGAAGGAAAAAATGCTATCTATAGTGATGCAAAAGAAAATTTCATTGAAGGTGGAGAATTTATAGGTGCAGTTGATGAAAAATTTGTTTCAGAAGATTTAGAAACAAAAGTAATTGATGGTGTTACTTATATTGGCGAATCTATTCCAAAAAATCCAAAAACAGGAGATAATGTTGTTACATATATCTTAATTGGATTATTAAGTTTAATAGCTTTTGGATATGCTTCAAACAAATTAAGAAAAAATGCTTAATAAATAGAAAGTAGAGAAATCTACTTTTTTTGTTGTCCTAATTTAATAAAGTAAGAATAAAATTAAATAGAGGGATTTTATGATTATATTAACTAAAGTAGTACTTGTTATGATGATTAGTTTAATTTTATCTATTATTACTGGAATAATTTTAATACCTTTATTAAAAAGATTAAAAGTAGGGCAAAGATTAAGTGAATATTTAGAAGAAAAGCATAAAAGTAAACAAGGTACTCCTACTATGGGTGGTTTAATATTTATATTACCTACAGTAGTAGTTATGATATTTATGTTTATGTTTAGTAAGATAACATTTAATACAACCATTCTTATAGTAATATTTACTTTCTTATCATATGCTTTAATAGGATTTATAGATGATTATTTAATAATAAAAAGAAAAAATAATAATGGATTAAGTGAAAGTTGTAAATTTATATTACAAGTAGTAATCGCAATAATTTTCTTTTATTTATTTATGAAAAGTGGTAATGAGCCTTTACTTTGGATACATACATTAGGTATAAAACTTGATATTGGTTTTTTATATGGTTTAATAATATTACTTGTACTGGTATCTAGTAGTAATGCAGTAAATATAACTGATGGTTTAGATGGACTTGCAGGAAGTTTATCTTTAATAGCTTTTTTAACTTTTGGTATAATTAGTTATAATACTGGATGGTTAGAAGGCTATGAAGAAGTTTCATTATTCTGTTTTTCTATATGTGGTTCCTTAATAGGATTTTTACTATTTAATTTAAATCCAGCTAAAGTATTTATGGGGGATACAGGAAGTCTTGCTTTGGGAGCTACTATGGGAAGTATTGCTATATTAACTAGACATGAGATCCTATTAATTTTAATAGGTATAGTTTTTGTTATAGAAACATTAACTTGTATTATTCAAAGAGTATATTATAAATTTACTAAGAAAAGATTATTTCTAATGACACCTATACATCATTCATTTGAAAAGAAAGGGTATAGTGAAAGAGATATTGTTAAATTATTTTGTTTAGTAGGAATACTAGCTAGTATGATATCTATTATATTTGGAGTTATATTGTAAAATGTAAAGTAATTTAAATTTTTTTCATAAATTATTTTTTTTAAATATTAGTTATGATATAATAATTTTAGGAGAGTGAAAATATGAAAAAAAGTTTAATAACTGGGGGAATTATAGTAGGAATAATTTTATTATTGGTTTTAATGTTTTCTAGTACTTATAATAGTTTAGTATCTAAAGAAGAAGAGGTGGATGGAAAGTTAGCTGATATTTCTGTACAACTTGAAAGAAGAACTGATTTAATACCTAATTTAGTTAGCACAGTTAAAGGTTATATGACTCATGAACAAAGTGTAATTGATAGTGTAACTAAGGCTCGTGAAAATTTAGTTAATGCTGATAGTGCAGAAGAAATGGCTAGTACTAATCAAGAGTTAACAACAGCTTTAAATAATTTGCTTGTAATAGTTGAAAATTATCCTGATTTAAAAGCAAATACTAACTTTATACAATTACAAGATGAATTAGCTGGAACAGAAAATAGAATAGCTGTAGCTAGAAGTGATTATAATAATGCGGTAAAAGATTATAATAAAACTATTAAAAGTTTCCCAAAAAATATATTAGCTGGAATGTTTGGATTTGAAGAAAAAGAATATTTTGAATCAAAGGATAGTGCTAATGAAGTACCAAATGTTTCATTTGAATAGGATTAAAAATTTAATCCTTATTCTTTTATGCTTTTCTTTTGTACAAAACATAAAAGCTATTGTAAGTCCAACAAATAATTTTTATATAAATGATTATGCTAATATATTATCAAATGAAACAGAAGAATATATTTTAAATAAAAGTGTTGCTTTAAATAATGTTGATGGAACACAAATTGTTGTTGTAACTGTGCCAAACTTAGAAGGAATGTCTTTAGAAAATTATGCAACAAAATTATTTAGAAATTTTGGTATAGGTGATGCTAAAAAAGATAATGGCTTACTCTTGCTTTTAGCCTTAGAAGAAAGATTATTTAGAGTAGAAGTAGGATATGGCTTGGAAGGTATTCTTCCAGATGGAAAAACTGGGAGATTCCAAGACCAATATATAATTCCTTATTTAAAAAATGATAATTGGGATGAAGGTATTAAAAATGGGTATGATGCCTTCTATGCTGAAATTGTTAAACAAAATAATTTAAATATTGATTACTCTGAACCAATAAAATCTGATAGTAGTTCAGGAATTACTATCAGTAGACCAGGATATAATTATGGTGGAGAATTTATGATATTTTTCTATTTGATACCTATGAGTGGTGGTATATTTGGTACTATGATTAGAAAATTAAAGAAAAAGAAATCTTTATGGACAACTATGTATTTAGTAGTTTGGTTGTTATTATCTATATTTTTATTTTATACTTGGTTTATGTATCTGATGTTAATGTTTTTTAATTTAATAGTATTTTTATCAACTAGATTTACATCTGGCAGAGGAAGTCATGGTAGATCTTCTAGAGGTGGTTGGTCATCTGGTGGAGGATTTTCTAGCGGAGGCGGGGGTTTCTCTGGAGGTGGAGGTTCTTCCGGTGGTGGAGGAAGTTCTCGTGGTTTTTAAAAGCAAACTTGTTTGCTTTTTTTAATATTTTAATATAAATAAAATAAAATTATATAGGTGATGTAATGAAGAATAAAAGATTAGAATTAACTTTGTTAATAAGTGTTATTGTAATATCTTTATTTGGAATTATTATGATTTATTCTTCATCATATATATGGGCAGAATATAAATATAATGATCCATATAAATATTTAAAAAATCAAGGTTTATTTTTTATTATAGGTATAATTTTAATGATTATAGTGAGTAAAATAGATTATAAAAAATATTTTAAGTATTCAAATAAAATATTATTGATATGTGTTACTTTATTGATACTTGTACTTATTCCAGGAATAGGTACAGTAAGAAATGGATCTAGAAGTTGGTTTGGTATAGGTTCTTTTGGTATACAACCTAGTGAATTTGCTAAACTCGGACTTATTGTTTTTACTAGTAAATATTTATCTAATAATCCTAACTCGATGAATAATTTTAAAAAGGGAGTACTTCCTATACTTTTAATAACTATAGGTATATTTGGAATAATTATGCTTCAACCTGATTTTGGAACAGGTACTATACTTGTTATGACTATAATAGGTTTATTATTTATTGCTGGATTAAATATAAAAATATTTCTTAAATTTGGTATTGTTGCTTTAATAGGGGTAGTAGGTTTAATAGTAATTGCTCCTTATCGTTTAAAAAGAATATTATCATTTTTAGATCCTTGGAGTGATCCCTTAGGTAGTGGATTTCAAATAATTCAAAGTTTATATAGTATAGGGCCAGGTGGATTGTTTGGATTAGGTTTGGGTAATTCTATACAGAAACATTTTTATTTACCAGAGCCTCAAACAGATTTTATATTTTCTATTATTTCAGAAGAATTTGGTTTTATGGGAATACTAATAATATCTATTTTATTTATAATAATATTTTATAACTGTTTAAAAATAAGTATGAAGTGTAATGACTTGTTTGGTAAATATTTGTCATTTGGAATTACTTTTGGACTTATATTTCAAACTATACTTAATTTAAGTGTGGTAGTCGGATTAATTCCAGTAACAGGGTATACCATTAGTGGTTGGAAAATTTGAAAAAAATATATATATTTATTGTAGATTTGTAAATGATGTGAGACAAATTTTGTGAAAAAATATATATATTTATAATATTGATTTTTATTTTTTTTTTTGCTATAATATTATTGTAATTTAAAGATAGGAGTGGTATGAGTGAAAAATAAAGCCTTCACTTTAATAGAATTGTTAGCTGTAATAGTAATATTAGCGATTATCGCGTTAATCGCAACACCAATAATAATGAATATAATTAAAGACAGTAAAATAAAAGCAGCTGAGATTAGTGCAGATAATTATGTGAGAGAAATAGAAATCGCAGCTATGAGGGAACTTAAACTTGGAAATGTATTAGATGGTGAATATATTATTCAATCAGATGGGAATTTATGTAAAGAAACAAGTGATAAAAAAAGTTGCGAAAAAATAGTCAAAATAGACATGAAAGGTAAAAAACCGTATGGAGGAAAAATACTTATAAAGAAATCAAAGGTTTTAAAAAATAACGCCTATGTTCATATTGATGGCTATAGTGTTGCTTACAAAAATGGACAATTGAAAGTTAGTACTTGGTTATTAACAGGAGATATGGATTTAAATGGAAGAGCGGATATAGGAGATTTAATTACAATTGGAACAGAAAGTTTCTATGTATATTCAAATGATGGGAATGAAATAAAAGCTTTAGCGCAATATAATTTGAAGGTTGGAAATGAATGCCTTGGTACTTGGAATCAAACGCCTATGGAAAATACAACAGGCCTACAAGATAGTAAAATGTTAGGATATAAATCGGGAACAGGTAATGTATGGCATGGAACAGTAGCGTTTTCTAACTCTAGTAGCGCCTATGATAATAGTGAAATTAAAAAATATGTAGATGAATATGCTAAAAAATTAGAAAAACTAGGGGCTAAAAAAATAACAACAAGGTTAATAACATCAGCTGAACTAAAAGAATTAGGATGTAATAAAACTATAACAATATCTGATATCGACAGCTTAATTCCAAAAAATAAACAATTTGTTTATTCTACAACTTATTGGCTTGAAACACCTTATAATGATAGTCTAGTAAGGTATGTTGGTACAAATGGAAAGTATCATAGGGAAAAGTATACTGCAGCAAACCTAGCTGGAGTACGTCCTGTAGTAATAATTTCTGCTTCTGAAGTTTAGTAGTATAAAATAGTAGAATAAATTTTGAGAGACTCGTATATTGTAGAAAATTATGTGAGTCTTTTTTTGTATATTTTTTAATTTTTATAAATATATTTAAATGTAATTGACTGGAGGGGCAAATGAATAAATTAGCTCTTTTAATTCCAAAAGATAGTCTGTATTATGATATTGATTTTGAATTTTGTGATCAAGCAAATAAATCTGCAAATCAAATAATATATGAACATTTTTTGTTATATATAAAACAATTAAAAATAGAGGATTTGAAAAGTAAAGAAAAAAACAAATGTGAAACCGATAATTTTGAAGATTAATGTGTGTGTAGCACAGTGATAATGTTTCATAACAATTATAAGGGGGATACGAAAGGTTATGAAAACTTGGAAATGTGGTAGTTACGAAAGGTTATCTAAAGAAGATAAACTTAAAAGAGACCAAAGTTCATCTATTGAAAGTCAAAGATTAATAATCCAATCATTTTGTTCTTTTAATAAACTTGAGTTAGTAGAAGATTATTACGACGATGGTTATTCGGGTGGGAACTTTGATAGACCAGATTTTAAGAGAATGATTAAAGATATTGAATCTGGTAAAATCAATTGTGTAATTACAAAAGACTTATCAAGATTAGGTCGTGAGATATATGAAACTGGTAATTATATTGAAGAATATTTTTCCAAAATGCTAGTAAGATATATTGCTATAAATGATGGTTATGATTCTCTTACTGGTGATAATATGTTAGCTATTAGATTAGGAGTAAATGATCTATATTTAAGAGATACATCAAGAAAAATTATTACTAGTTTTAGGGAAATGCAAAAAAAAGGTAAATATATAGGTTCGTTTCCTAAATATGGATTAATGAAAGATAAAAATGATAAAAATCATTTAGTAATAGATCCGATAGCATCAATAATAGTAAAAAGAATGTTTAAAATGGCTTTAACAGGTAATAGCCCACAAAAAATTGCTCATCAATTAACTATTGAGAAAATACCAATACCGATAGTATATAAGAAGGAATCAAGGGCAGCGCTAGTAACTGAAAATGAAGGTTATGGTATATGGAAATCTCAAACTGTCAGAGATATATTAAGAAGTGAAATGTATATAGGTAATATGGTGCAGAATACTTGTAATAAGATAAGGTATAATTCAAAAAAGAAAAGAGCAACTTCTAAAGATGAATATATTATCAAAGAGGGAACACATGAACCTATCATTGATAAAGAAACGTTTTTAAAAGTAAATCGAATACTAGATGCTAGGTCGAGAGTATCAACGAGAAAAGGTGATAAATATTTATTCTCTGGATTATTAAAATGTAAAGAATGTGGACATTCAATAGGAATATTAGAAAAGAAAAATAAGAAAAATAATTCTCATTATACTCAATGCAATTTATATGCTAAAAAAGGAAAATATGGTATGTGTACTATTCACAGAGTTAATTATAATTTATTAGAAGAAGATTTATTAACTATTATGAGAGTTGTTGGTAATCAATTTGTTAATGAATTTGATAATCAAATATTAACTGAAATCGCAAATAAAATTTATAGAGAAGATGTTGATATTATACAAAAAGAGATAGATAAAATAAAATTATCTATTGATAAGACTAATAAGCTAATAGAAGAATTATATATGGATAAGGTAGAAGGTAAAATACCTGAAATTATATTTGAAAACTTATTAAAAAAATATAATGATATTTTGAATTCAGATAATTATCAAAAGAATTTATTGGAAAATGATAAATTAGAGTTATCGTCAAAATTAAATGTAATAGATTATGATTGTTGTTTTTATTTAGTTAAAAAATTTTTAGAAATGAAAAAACCAAGTAGAGCGTTAATTGTAGAACTAATTAAAAAAGTAGAAATTGATCAAAATAAAAAAGTTAAAGTGTTCTTTAACTTTAATGAACTATCAAATTATTTACGATAGTTTTAATTTTCTAATAAATTGTAAATAAACTTTTAATGGATATCAAGAATATTATTCAACCTTTAAATGTATCAGGTGTAACACTACCTTTTCTTAGTTATGGAGGTTCTAGTTTACTTATAACTATGACAAGTATTGGAATAATTTTAAATATATCCAGATATGAAAAATAAAAGTTCAATATGAACTTTTATTTTTTTTCTCTTTTAATTAATTTTGCATGTAATACAACTTTATCATTATCGTCATAACAAGTGGATAAAGTTAGTATTTTATCTTCTACATTTATAGAAGTATTAAAGTTATAAGCACTTCTTCCTATTAGCATTTTTCCAAAATTAACAAATTCTATTTCATTTACAAAATTAACTTGTATATAATCATTAGTAGTAGGTATTCTATAAACACTAAATACTTGCCATAATGTATTTTCCGATTCAGTTGAAAGTTTTATAACATGGTTGTTAGTATTATTTAACCACCCATTTTTTAGTATTTTTCTAAGTGTTCCAAACATAGTATTGTTTTTTCTACTATGAGCATAAATTATAGTATTTTTATCAAAGTCGTATTTGTTATTTCTGTAATCCATAAATACCCATCCAGCACTATTAGTTGTTTTGTCAAAACTATGAGTTAAATAATATTCATTATCATTTGTTTGTACATATGGATAATTTATATTTGTTCCATTAACTTGAATCCATCCAGCTGTATCACTATTTTTTTCCTTTAATTCATTAAAGTTTACATTAATTAAATTCATTTCAATATAAGTCCAATAAGGACTAGTTTTTGGTATTTCTTTTTCTTCATCTTCAGGTATTTCTATTATTTCAGTTTGTTCAGTAGTTTCAGTTTCCATTATTTGTGTATTTTCTTGTATTTTGGTAATTTCTTTTTCAGAGTTGTTTGAATCCTTAATCCAATCAAGTCGGATCGTAGC
>JAZRAM010000052.1:0-8497 GCA_045634565.1 Bacilli bacterium | reverse complement strand
ATAATCAAATTCATTTATTTGTTTTAATTTCTTTAATAATTCACTATATGTTAATACTCTAAAACCTTCATTATTATCAAAGCTTTTTTTAGGTATTGATTTGTTATAATTCGGTTTTAAATAAATATATATAACTTCATTATTATCTTTAATACTTTCTATATATTTGTAATATTCCTCAGTTTGATTTCCTGTTTCTTCAGAATCTATCTTATTTTCTATTATAATCCACAATCCATCATATTTAATCACAATATCCATTCTTTGGGATTTATTTGTTGTAACTTCAGTATCAGTATTGATAAATCTTAATTCATCGAGATTATATTCTATTTTTACTGCCTCAAGTAATTTATTAACAGTTAAATTACCTACACCATTAACACTTGGATCAAAAATAAAGGATAACCATTCTGAAACAATAGTTTCTTTTGGTGAAATTATATCAAAAAAATTAACATCTTTTTTTACAATCTTTATCTTCTTTAATAGTTCTTCAAAATTATTATCTATCATAATAGCACCTCTATATACATATTATATCACTTATATACTATTTTTTATATAAAACAAATCAAGAAAAATTAGTATTTTTTGTTCTCTTCAGGGGGCGTAGAAATTACAACTAGATTGTAAATTATTACGATTTAATCGTAATATATTGCAAATAAGTTGTAAAAACTTGCAATTTTCTTTAGTAATATTTTTTAAATATCGACTGGTTCGTAATTTTATTATTTTATAATAATGAAATGGTACCTAAAACTACTTCTAACAAACCTCGACAACACTTGAAACCAATGTTTATAAGGTTTTGTAATAAGTATCTGCTCTCTTCAGGTTGTGTTGTTTTTATAAATTATTAAAAAAACAAACATCTAACTGACGCTTGGTTTTTCGCTATTTTTATTACTCAATAAATTTCCTATACTTTTCTTCCTTTTTTCCAAATTTCTTTTATATATTTCATCTTCCAAGATTATTTCTACTGCACTTTTTAACAATTCATATTGTTCTTTACATTGCTCTTCAGATAAGTTATGTACTCCATCACTTAATAACGAATACAAAACATTATAACCTGTATTTTTTAACATATCATTAAGAAGTCCCTCTTTTACAAGTTGTTTTATCTTTTCTTTTGTTTTCATTCCATCAAAATTTGTATTACTTTGTTTAATTGCTTTATCTAATAAAGATTCAAATACACGCCTTAGATATACAAATGAGGCAATATTAAGATTATTATTATGAGACTTCACCGATAACAGATAATAATTTTTTTCGTTTTTATCTAGAATTTTAAAAATATCATTATTTATTTTATCACTAAAGAACATAGGTGACGGAAACTGTCCAATCTTTATTAACTCATTATCTCCTAATGTTTCCATTATCATTCTAAAGCGATGATTATACTCACAACTAAAATTATATATAATCAATAAATTACTTTTTGTAAGAACTGCCTTGTTGCGTGTTGTTGTATCTTTGTTTAAATCGTATCCATATTTATCAGTATCACCACATTTAAATACTCTTTTTTCTTGACATATTGGACAATAAAGTTCTACTTTTATTGTATTATACCAATCCGGAAAAAGTCCATTGACTTTACTTCCCTCAACGGCAATTACAGTTTCAATCGGATCTGTTATTAGTTTTTCGTTTATTACTTCATTATTCATACAAAGCCTCCTATCTTAATTAATTTACATCATTCTGTTGTAATGCACTTATTATATTTGTTGCAATTCTTTCAATTACTGGAACAGCTACACTATTTCCTGCTTGTTTGTAAAGTTTTGCATCACTCATGCCTTCTGGTAATTTATATTTTTTTGGATATCCTTGGGCATAAAAACATTCAATTGGCATTAATTTTCTTATTCCAAATTTTGTTTTAATAAGTGGGACATTATGTCCACCTTCACCCATGTTAGCAGTTAGAGTTGGAACTAAATTGCTTTGATTCTTTCTAACATATTTTCTTCGCCATTGATAAACCGTATTATCATCGTCCATACTTTCTGACAATAATTTATATATTTCTCCTTTATATTTACCTTCTGTATAATAATATCTTTCATCTACTTCTGTTTCAAAATTAAATATTTTCTTAATAGTTGTTTTTAAAGGAACAGGCATCGGCATTTTAAATTTTTCATAATCTTCTTTTTCTCTAAATGCAACAATATATATTCTTTCACGATTTTGAGGAATATTACCATACTCACATGCATTTAAAACTTGGAAACTTATTTTTCCTTTATAACCAGCTTTTTCTAATCTATCTATTATTGTAGCAAATGTTCTCCCTTTGTCATGTCCAACCAAATTTTTAACATTTTCTAAAAATATAACTCTAGGTTTTCTTACTTTAAAAATTCTTTCCATTTCAAAGAATAAATCTCCACTACGATCATCATCAAAACCTTTTCTATATCCTGCTACTGAAAATGATGTACATGGGAATCCTCCTACCATAATATCAAACTCTGGTATTTCTTCTACTTTAACTTTATGAATATCTCTACAATCAACTTTATTCTTAAAATTTAATTCATAAGTTTCAACGGCAAATTTATCAAATTCGTTGGCATATACTACTTCACATTGTTTAGTATTTATAAAACCTAAATCTATTCCTCCTACACCTGCAAACAAACTACAAATCTTATACATTTTATTTCCTCCTCTTTTTGCGGCGCGCCGCGATTTATAAGCGATTTTTTTAGAGTAATTTACACTCTATCCTTTCGCTTTTATCTTTCTATTATCCCTCTTCGAATGTTAAAAACTACTGTTGGCTCCAAACCTTTGGCATCAATAATTTTTTCGATAATGCTAAAATGTGGTCTTTTGCCTGCTTCTTGATAATCTCCAACAGTTCCGAATTGAGAAATTTGTATAGTTTTTAATTCATCGGAATTAACTCCAGTATCGTATATGTATAACATATTCGTATCAAGATTAAATCTTAGAAATACTAAATCATCAAATTCACAAGAAGGTCCAAAACTACTTAAATCACCTTCATAATTACTTGATGCTTTAAATTCAATTTTTCTACCATCTTTAGATAGTGCATCTCCACCAGATTCTTTGTTCCACATTAGATCTAAACAATAACATCCCATTGGCTCACTTATAGCATCTGGCATATTAATTCCTCTAGATACAAGACTCTTTATGTATGTATTTAAATCTTTCCATTTAAAATAAGCATCGCAAGTTTCTTGAATTCTAGGTTCATCAATTTTAACTAAATAATTACTTCTCATTCATATACCACAAAGTGCAATTACTCACATAATAATTATAACATATTTTTTTCAAATTTTTAATTTTTGAAACATTATTTTATCAATTTTTATTTTCAACCAAAACCTCCCCAAGAGAACGAAAAACGCCTCTTTTTCTATTTAAAGCCAGTATTTATAAGGGTTTAATAAACTTGACTTTTTACATTTAGATACTTTAGGTACCAGAAAAAGTATCTAAATGGTACCTAAAATGTACCTAATACAACTGAGTTGTAAACTCGCAAACCCTTGTAAACATTGACTTTATAAGGCATAAACAAAAAATGTGGACCATCTCTGGTCCACTTCAGGGGGATTTGGTTGATTGGTAATTTTATGGTCAAAAGTGCCCTTTTTTATTGAAAACACGCCTATAAATTGATGATGTTTTCGTAATTTACCAGCTTTGTTTAGTGCCATCGTACCTAAATCGTACCTAAAAAAGACAGTAGTGGTATTTCTACTGCCTATATATATTAATCTATGACTCCAGTTTCAAGAATTATTTTATTCATCTTTATATCACCAAAACATTCATAAACTGACGCAACTATTATTTGATATCCTTGGAAATCCCGTTTCAAAATGTTCATCATATCAGTTGCTGCATCTTCTTTCATTTCACTCGTTCTTGGTGAATCAATAATAAATGGCAATTTTATTCCAAACTTTTCCTCAATAGTTTTAAGATATGCTAGTTTAAATACAAATGCTAATTGAGCCAGTATTTTACCACTATATCCTTTTAATTTACTTGTAAGTACAATGCTATGGTCTTTATTTATAAATTGTTTAATTTCTAATTCTATTGCATATTTGTCTATAATATCATAAAAATACGTTAAATAATTGTTATTTGTGGACAAATAATTTTTAATTTTATTATTTACTTTATTTCTTTGATTTGTAAGATTATTTAGTACATTTTCAACGACATTCTTATCTAAATTTAAATTTTTGATGTTGTCCTCCATATTTTCTAAAATAGTTTTCATATTGAATAATGTATTTTTTTCCTCTATTTTCTTTAATACTTTATCATACTCAGCTTTGTATTTAAATAATTGATGATTTAATAAAGTCTTTTTATATTTTAAATACATTTCATTTTCATCATAATTTAGAATATTATCTTTTTTTAATTCTATTTTTTCTCCTTTATTTCCTTTGACAATAATTTTCATGTTTTCAATATAATCTATGAATTGTTTATTATCTTTTATAATCTCATCTATTTCAGATATTTCCTTTTCTTTTAATTCTATTTGAAATGCAAGTTTATTCTTATTTTTTATTAATAAGCTTATTTCTTCATTTGTTTTACTGATTGCCAAGTTATCAACAATCTCATCTTTAAATTCAGCTATTTTTAATAAATTCTTATACTTTCTAAATTCTTGACTGATTTTTTCTTTTTCATAATATAAATCTCCTAAATCCTTTCCTGACAAACCGGAAATATAATTTTCTATATTAAATCTATTGTTGCCTATTATTTTTCCCCTGTTTAACATTGTCCAACCTTTTTCTTGATCAATATAAAACACAGCCAACAGGTTTTCTAATATTAATAAATCTTCTATTCCAAACAATAGTGCTTGAAACTCATACTGTTCCTCTGGTAATAAAAATACTTTTTCTTCATTATCCTTTTTAAGAGTTATCGATTCACCATTTCTGTTTAACAGTACTTGTTTTGTATCAATTGTTAATGCCACAGTTACATAATACTTATCAAAATCACCAATTCCTTCTGTTGGGGGAATATTATAGCCAAGTCCATATAATATAAATCTCAAAAGTGTAGTTTTACCCTTTGAATTTTTTTCACTAAAGATTAGATTAAAATCATTTTTTAAATCGTATTTTTTACTTTTATCATTTGATGAAATTTCAATGCTATTTATTACCATAATTTTCAACTCCTCTCTTTATTTCTTCAATACTTTTTGATCTTAGAATTATTTCCTTCGCTATGATCTTAGCACATGTTTGTAAAACTAAATCTTCTTTATTTTTATCTGGGAAAATCAAATTAAATATTTCATCCTTCTTTTCTTTGATAAAATCATATATTGACACAATTTTATCTCCCTTTAGTTTATATTGTGAATATAATGATATTATTTTATTATAATCTAGGAATGTTGAGCTCTTAATATCAATTATTTTTTCATATTCATCTATGGCTTCTAAGAAATCAGTTTCTTCTATTTCGAGTTTTTCATCAAACTTTTTTACATCATCTAATTGCAATTTGCAAACCACTAACCCCCAAACTACATTTTCTTTAGTAATTGTGATTTTAGGATTTTTAACTGACGCATTTTGTAAAAAGTCATCTTCCCAAATTGTGATTATCTTATTAGCAAACGAACTTAAACTAGGGCTAACATCTGAAATAAACTCCGACATTTTCTTATTTATTTCTTTATGCCTTTGTTCCCAATCATCACCATAAAATGGTATTTTAGCGATTATAAGCTTGCTTGTATCTATATTATAATTTTCACTTAATATTTGATTGTCGATTTTTTTCTTCGATTCTTCTTTTAACTCATCGTACCTTAAAAAACTAACTCTATCAAATTCAGTAGTTCCAGAATTTAGTGGATTATCTTCTAAATTACTAATATACATTAAATTATAATTTTCCTTGTCTTCAATACTAGACAGAGTCCTAAGTGCTTCTTTTAATTTCTCAGAATGTCCTTTATTATCCCTTGTAGGAAACTCCTTTGACTTTGCTTGTGCATATATTTTTTTATTATTATGTAAAAATAGTTCAATATCTTCTTGGTTTCCTTCAACTTTTATTTGTTTAAATTCAGAAAAATATTTAATCATCAAATATATTGCAGCATTTATTTGAAATTGAAAGCCAAATATAGTCGCACTTGCTTGTGTACTTCTCATAAAATCACCCCTGATAAATAATTGATGTATATTTTACACCATTTATTTAATTCAATCAATCTTCTCCCGTATTTTACTTATAACTTCTAATAATTATATCACAAAAAAGTTCAGATTATCTGAACTTTGACTTTTTAATTATTATTTTTTTACTTTCCAGTTATACTAAAGAATCGATCAAAGAATTCTAATAATTTATCAATTACTTTATTCTTCTTTTCTTGCCTATCATTTGTTGGAGTAAACATACTCATTGGTGGAAGTATTGTTGATACTTCTGTTCCATTTGTTTCTACCCTACCTTGTTCAAATGATCTTTGAATAAAATTATAAGTTTCTTCTTTATTAAGATTTTCTTCTTCAATAATTTTATCTAATTCTTCTTTTTTCTTACTATTCATGAATGATTCAAAATCACCATATACATTTGAGTTTTGATCTAAAGAATCGATAAATGACATGATTAAATCTTTTTTATTTCTTAAATCAGGACTAGCCATAATAGCTTTTTGGATGCTAATAAGTATTTCTTTATCTTCCATATTAGAATCATGGTATTTCTTAACTAATGATAAAATATAATCTATGTTTACTTCGATTGACTTAATCAATTCCATTTCAAATACCACATCATCAGTAACATCTGTCTTTTCTTGTTTAGCTTTATTTCTAAACTCAGTATATAATTCAATATAAATACTATGATAGTCTTGTTTATCTCTTTCATTGAGTAATTCTTCATTCTTGAATTCATCGAATGAAGATAAGATATTAGTTACTTTTAATATAGCACCATATAATTTAATAAATTCTTTTTGATCTGCTTCGCTTTGAATTAATTCTCCTGGTGCAAATTTAGAAGTTAATTTTTCAACTAAGGCTTTATATCCCTCAAATGTTTTACCATTATCATCTTCATATCCATAATAGTAGTCATTATATGGTTTTAATAAAACTATTCCATGAGCTTCTTCATCACCAAATTTAGCTAATGCTTCGTTAAGTCTATCTTCTAAGTTTCTAAACGAAACTATATTACCATATGTTTTAACACTATTTAAGATTCTGTTAGTTCTTGAGAACGCTTGAATTAATCCATGCCATTTAAGGTTCTTATCTACCCATAATGTATTTAATGTTTTAGCATCAAATCCTGTTAAGAACATGTTAGCAACGATTAATATGTCTATTTCTCTATTCTTCATTCTTAGAGACACATCTTTATAATAGTTTTGGAATCTTTCTGATGAAGTATCATAACTTGTTCCAAACATATTATTATAATCTTTAATAGCACCCTCTAAGAATGTTCTATCATCAGTACTTAGTGCTTCAGTTGATTCAGAGTTTTCATCTATAACTCCATCTTCTCCATTTACTCCATATGAGTATATTAAAGCTACTTTAAGACTACTATTTTTAAGTGCTAATTGTTTCTTAAATTCAGCATAGTATTCTTTAGCCATTTTAATGCTTGATACTGCAAATAATGAGTTGAAACCATTAATACTCTTCTTGGACTTTATTTCTTCAGCATCTTGCCTTTTAGCTACTGATGTAACGTTATCTAAAGTTAAATAAACATAACTTTCAGATGTTTTAGTTTTTGTACTAAAATGATCTATTATATAATCAGTAATCATACTAACTCTGATTTGATTATCAAACAGTTTTTCTTCATCTATGTTATAAACTTTTTCATCTTTAACATCATCACGAAGATCTACTCTACCAACATATTCATATCTAAATGGTAATACATTCTTATCAGCTATAGCATTTACTATTGTGTAAGTATGTAATCTTTCTCCAAAAATTTGTTCTGTTGTTTCAGCAATACCTTTTATTGTTCTTGCATTCTCTGGGAATATTGGAGTTCCTGTAAATCCAAACAAATAATACTTATTAAATTTCTTAATAATTGCCTTATGCATATCTCCAAATTGAGATCTATGACATTCATCAAATATAAATACTACATGCTTATTAAACACATCACTATTCTCATTCTTTTTGATGAATTGAGATAGCTTTTGTATTGTAGTTATTATTATCTTAGCATTAGGATCATTTAATTGTTCTTCTAATACTTTTGTTGATGTATTTGAGTTCGCAGCTCCCTCTTTAAATCTATCATATTCTTTCATTGTTTGATAGTCTAAGTCTTTTCTATCAACTACGAATAATACTTTATCTATAAAATCTAATTTACTAGCTAATTGTGAAGTCTTAAATGATGTTAAGGTTTTTCCTGATCCTGTTGTATGCCAAATATA
>JAZRAM010000051.1:0-9875 GCA_045634565.1 Bacilli bacterium | reverse complement strand
CCTAATATATTTTTTAAATATTTCCAGTATAATTCAAATAAATTACACTTCTTAACATCTTCTTTAACAGTTAAATCTACTTCGTTTATTATATCATCATTGTTTAAAACATAAAGTTTACCTACTACATCTCCTTTTTTTAAAGGAACACTAACTTCATTTAATTTAATATCATAAGTAGGAGTTATTTCACCTTCTACTTTTTTATATAAAACCGTAACATCTTTAACAGGTACTATTTCTATTTCATCTAATTTAGATTTAGATAGACTTATTTTTTCTACTACATTACTCTTTGATAATACCTTCTTTATTCCTACTTGTGCGAAAGCATAATCAAGCATAGATGATACTTCATTATTTCTAGTAGTACTATCAGGCTCTCCCATTACTGTAGCAATCACTCTCATATCATTTTGTTTCATAGTAGCAGTTAAGCAAAATCCTGCACCTTCTGTATATCCAGTTTTAAGTCCATCTACACCACTTTTAAATCTAACAAGTTTATTGGTATTAACTAACCATATTTTTTTATCTGTACCTTCTCTTAAATATGTTTCATAGATACTAGAATATTCTAATATTTTTTCATGTTTAACTAATTCTTTAGCTATCATAGCCATATCATAAGCACTCGAATAGTGTCCTTCTTCATCTAAACCATGACAATTTTTGAAATTACTATCTTTAAGTCCTAATTCAACTAATTTATCATTCATCATTTTAACAAAGTTTTCTTCTGTACCAGCAATTGCTTCTGCAAGTGCGACAACTGCATCATTGCCTGATGCAATAGCTATACCCTTAACTAAATCATCTACACGCATCTTTTCTCCAGTTTCAAGGAGTATTTGTGATCCTCCCATACTAGAAGCATTAGATGATACTGTTATCATCTGATCCCATTTTATTACATCCTTTTCTATCGCTTCCATGATAAGTAATAAACTCATCATTTTTGTCATAGAGGCAGGCTCCAACTTTTCATGAGAATTAAACTCGTAAAGTATTTCTCCTGTACTTTCTTCAAGTAAAATTGCACTCTTCGCATTTTTAGCAAGCACATTGCTTTTTTCTTCCTTAAATTCTTCAGCATATATATTAACACAAGGAATCAACATAAAAAAGCAAACAAAACATATTAAAATTTTTTTCATAATTCACCTCTAATAAAGATTATGAAAAAAAATAAAAAAAAGACTTGTTATTCTTTTTGGGGAGTGTTATAATTTAAATAGTACAGGGAGTGGTTGTATGAAGAATAGATTCACTATGAACAATTTATCAATTAGGAGCGCATTTTTTTCTGTTTAGAAAAAGTGTGCTCTTTTTGTTTTTTTTAGGAGGTATTTATGGCAAAAACAGAAAAAGAAATATTAGATTATTTAAAAGATGTCCTAACAAAAGGATCTACAGTAGAAAATCTTTGTAAAGAACTAGAAATTAGTGATTTCGCTTTATATGGATATATTTCTAAATTAAAAGATCAAGAGATAATTGTTAAAGTTTATGAAAAATCAGATAAAATAGAAATAAAAATAAATAATAATCCTGACTTATCTAAACAATATACATATAAAATCGAAGAAAATTTAGATACAAACACTAAGATTGGTGTTATATCAGATTTAAGATTTGGTTCTAAATATGAACAAATTTCTAAATTAAATGATATGTATAGAAAGTTTGCTGAAAACGGAGTTAAATATGTTATTGTTACAGGGAATTTACTTGAAGGAAAATATACAGCCAGAAAAGAAGAAATGTTTGGAAATAGTTTACTTTTTAATACTGGTATTGCTCAAGCTGATCATTTAATTGAATACTTCCCTAAAGTTGAAGGAATACAAACTTTATTTATAACAGGTGAAACAGACCACACTTGGAAAGATTTCAATGTTGGAAAATATATTGAAGGTAAAAGAAGTGATATGACTTACTTGGGACCTAAAAGTTGCAATGTTAAATTTAACAACGTTAGTGTTCAAGTTGAAAACCTTAAGAAAACAGGTGAAGCATATACAATTGCCTACCCTCCACAAAAATATAGTAGAAGTTTAGCTTGCTATGAAGATTACGATATAATACTTCTTGGTGGAACTTTAACTATACAAGATTTCCCTAGACTTAGAGATTCAAGAATCCTAGCTATTCCATCTTGTGTAGCAAGAACTCCGCTTATGAAATCTAAAGATCAACAAAATACAATGGGTTCTTATGAATTAGAATTACAATATAATAAACTTGGTAAATTAAAAAATTTAAATTCGAATGTTTCATTCTACTACTTACCTAGTGATGAAAATTATTTAACTATTAAACCATTAAATATTAAACATGGTGAACAAAACGAACTTATCGAAGTAAGTAATAATAAACTTGGCGGTTCAGAACTTTTCTTAAGATTAGATAAAATATATAAAGTTATAAAAAAAGAAGAAAGATTTAATGATTTAAAAAATAGATTAAATGTTTCTGATACAGAACTTTTTGGAATTATAGATATGCTACAACAATACGGAAGAGAAATTGAAATAATTGATATAAATAATGAACTTGTTGTAAGAAAGACATTCCAAAAGAGAAAAAATTATGAAGTTAAACCTAGAAAAGAAGAATTAACTAAAAAAGAATTCTTAGTTATATCAGATACACATTATGGTAGTATTTGGTGTCAACCTTCTATGGTAAATACAGCTGTTTATGAAGCTTACAATAGAGGTATTACTGATGTATTCCATGTAGGAGATATAACTGATGGAGATTACAGTAGAATTAGACCTAACCATGTTCATGAAGTATTCTTATATGGCGCTACTGGTCAAATGGAATATGTAGTTAAAAATCTTCCTAAGTACAAAGGAATAAAATATCACGCAGTAGCTGGAAGTCATGATCAAACTCACCTATTCAATTACGGAATGGTCCTTGGAGAAGAAGTGGCTAAAAGAAGACCTGACTTTGAATATTTAGGCCAAGATAAAGCTTACTATTATTTTGATAATTGTAAAATGGAAATATTCCATCCAGGTGGAGGAACATCTAGAATACTTTCATCTAAACCACAAAATGGTATAGATCAAATACCTTCTAATACTAAACCAAAAATATCTTTAAGAGGTCATTATCACAAAATATATGTTGGTTCTATTAGAAATATAATTACCCTACTTTGTGGATGTAATGTAGATCAATCATCATTTATGATGAAAAATGAAATACCTAATTTAATGTGTAATTACTTTGTAAGTATTTGGTATGATAAAAATGGTGATATTCAATACTTTGAAGTTAATCCTATGGTATTTGATGAAAAAGATGTTAGAAAGAATGACTGGGAAAATCCTAAAAAATATATAAAAAATAAGATATTAACAACAAAAAATTAGTTCATTAATTTGAACTAATTTTTTTAATCTATTATTCCTCCACCAATAACAATATCATCTATATAAAATACAGCAGATTGTCCTTTAGTAACTCCTTTTTGTGGAGTATCAAATACAACATTTATTTTATCATTTTCAATCATTATTGTAGCAGGGCTTTCAACACTTTTATATCTTGTTTTAACCATAACTTTAATAGGTTCTTTTATTTCATCAACAAGTAAAAGATTATAATCTTTTACTTTAAAACTATTAACATATAAATCCTTTTCTTCCCCTACTATAAGTTCATTACTATCTTTATTAAAACCTACTACATATAATGGATTTTCATGTGCTATACCTAAACCTTTTCTTTGGCCTATAGTATAATTATGTAATCCATTATGTTTACCTATAACTTTTTCATTATAAATAACATTACCTATATTTTCTTTTATTCCATTATTACTTAAAAACTTTTTATAATTCCCATCAGGTATAAAACATATATCCTGACTGTCTGATTTAGAAGCAGCATTTAATCCTTTTTCTTTAGCAATCTCTCTTATTTCTTCTTTATCTTTAAAATTAGACAAAGGAAATAATATTTTATCTAATATATTTTTATCTATATTGTATAGAAAATAACTTTGATCTTTACTTAAATTATCTGCTTTCTTTAATACATATCTTTTATATTTATCACTATATTCTACTTTAGCATAATGACCAGTAGCTATATAATCTATATCATTTTCTTGAAAAGCATATCTACTTAAATAACCAAATTTTAACTTTTTATTACACATCACACATGGATTAGGAGTTTCACCATTTTTATATGATTCTATAAAATAATTTATTACATCATTTTTAAACTCTTCTTTTAAATCTAATTCTCTATATTCAATATTTAATTTTTCACATACATTTTTTGAATCAGTAGTATCACTTTCAAATAGTTTCATAGTACACCCTATTACTTCATATCCTTGTTCTTTTAAGAGTATAGCAGATACACTACTATCTACTCCACCACTAATACCAACTAATACCTTTTTCATACTATCACCAACACTTTTATTATATTAACAATAACAATAATTGTCAAATAAATTTTTTTAATATATAATATTATTTGGTGATTTGATGTTTAAGTATTCTAATTCAAATAAAAGATATTATACTCTAGACTATTTTTATAAAACTAAGTTTAATTCTAAAGTTTTTAAAGTTAGTTTAAATGCTGGATTTAATTGTCCAAATAAAGATGGAAAAGTTGGTACTGGTGGATGTATATATTGTTCTAAAACTGGTAGTGGTGAGTATGCCGGAAATATAAAAAAAGATTTAGTAACTCAATTTAATGAAGTAAAAGAAATGATGTTAAAAAAATGGCCTAAAGCTAAATATATTGGTTATTTTCAAGCTAATACTAATACGTATGCAGATGTAAATGTATTAAAAGAAAAATATGAAACTATATTAAAATTAGATAATGTAGTTGGACTTAATATTGCAACTCGTCCAGATACAATAACTGATGAATGCTTAGATTATTTAGAAGAACTTTCTAAAAGAACTTACCTTACTATTGAACTTGGACTTCAAACTATACATGATAAAACTTCTAAATTTATAAATAGATGTCATACATTAGAATGTTTTGAAGACATGGTTAAAGAACTTAGAAAAAGAAATATAAATGTTGTTGTACATATTATAAATGGATTACCTTATGAAACAAAAGAAATGATGATAGAAACAGTTAAATATTTGAGTAATATAGATATTCAAGGAATTAAGATACATATGCTATCAATATTAAAAGATACAAAGCTTGCTGAAATTTATAAGCTAGAAAACTTTAAACTTATAACAAGAGATGAATACATAGATATAGTTTGTGATCAATTAGAAAGTTTAAGAGAAGATATTGTAGTTAATAGAATTACAGGAGATCCTAAAGTTAGTGATTTAATAGAACCAGATTGGTTAGTTAAAAAAGTTACAATATTAAATGACATAGATAAAGAAATGGCAAAAAGAAATAGTTATCAAGGAATTAAGTATCAAAAAAAGGACTAAGTCCTTTTTATTTTAATTATGTTTTGCAAATTTTGTTTTTTTACATATAAATATATAAATTATACTACTTATTATTATAATTAAAATTAATATACAATAACTTAAATCAATTCCTGTATCTGGATTTTTTATTATTTTAGAATAATATAAATTGTAAGTTACATCTTCTGTTAAAACACCACTACTTTTAATGTTGTTATAATCTTCTAAACTATATCCTTCAAATTCTTTTTCATAACCATATAAATGATATTTTATTTCATTACCATAAAAATCATAACTGAAATGATAAGTACGTGTTTCTAATATTTTTTCTTCTTCTTTATCTATATAATTTATTGTTACAGAATAGCTGTTCTTGTCTACAACTGGGGTAATAAAATCATTTTCTATCACAAATTTAATATTTCCGTTTACTTGAGTTGTATAGATGTTAGAAAAACTCGATAAATTTTCTATAGTCTGTTTAATTGCACTATAATCATAATTATATTCACCATTTAACTGAAATTGAAAATATGAATATTTAGGTTGAACTTTTCTTACAAATTCATCTATATTTGATATTTCATGGTTTTTTTGAATTCCATGATGATTTAATTTAAAAATATCTGCTGAAATATCAATTCCAAGATTTAATAATTTTTTTTCCGTATACTCTTCTATATCTCCAGCTGTCAAGAACTTTGTTTTTCCATTAGTAAACATTGTAACAAGAGAGCTATTATTTGAAAAACTATCAATTGATTCATCATTATTTAAATATAACACTTTAGCTTTAGTATTGCCTACTGTAAATTCACTATTTGTTGTTAATATTTGGACTTCTATTCCCATGTCTAATGCCGCTTCCGTAAGGCTTTTATACTTTTTTTTACATACATCATTACCAGTATTATCACAAATCGACGGATCTGGCAAATATAAAATCCCTACATCATATATATAATTTTTATATCCCCCTTTACCTTTATTTCTAATAATATATTCAATAAAGTCCATCAAACTATCTTCTACAGTAGTTAATTTATTATATCCTCCGTAATGATCAGCATGATAATGAGATAAATATATATCAAATTTTTCAACATTATTACTAATTAAAAAATCAAGTACTTCAGCAGTTTTAGCATAAGTTACATCCATAAGCAAGTATTCACCATTGGATTCTAGTAACGTTGAATCTCCCCAATTGCTTGTAGATATAGGCATTATTGTTAAATCTGTATTAGCATAGGCTACAACAGGTATAAAAAATAATATAAGAAAATATAATCTTAATAAAACTTTCTTTTTCATAAAATTACTCCTATTCTCTGTTATTAAGTATATCATACAAAGCTAATTAAAGCAATCAAAAAGCATAAACAATTCTTTGTTTACGCTAACATTTTTTTCTTACTCATAACTAGTGTATAATTATTACTTATTAAAATAGATCTACAATATTCACATACACCACTGTTATTTCCTTCTACTGGCGCTCCACATTGTGGACAAATATCTACTTGTTTATTTTCTCTTGTTCTAACAAATGTTAATTCATAAGAATACACATTTAATTTAGAAGAAGAACCTCTAACTACTTTATTAGTTTTTGTATTTATTATAAAATCATAACAACTTACTTGCATATTTATAACAATTGTTTCTTGTCCATTTTCTTCATATCTTTCTTTTATACTACTACCAAGATATTTTATATCATACATAATATTTTTTTGATGTTTTACTTTCAAGGTATCTAGTTGCATCAAATACATATTATACATTTCATCTGTTAAACAGTTTCTTAACGTTTCTTCATCAAAGTTCATCCAAGCAAATTGTATTTGTTTATATAAATTAAATGCTTCAATTTCAAGTCTTTTTTCTTCTGGGAAAATACTTGTATTAAGTAATTCTAACTTACTATTTAATGCTTCTCCCATTACTTTTTTACCTTTTTTCTTATTACTAAAATATACTATTGATAATATAATTAAAACAGCAATTCCTAATGGTGGATATTCAAAACAAAGATAAATTAAATAAAATAATCCACTTACATCTCCTGAATCACTACCTCCATCATAACTAGAATCAAATCCACTATCTGCGCCTACTAATCCAATATTATAAGTAACAGCAAATACTCCTACTAATAATAAACACAAAACTATTATCCATACTCTTTTTTTCATCATACCACCTATTATAATTTTATCATAAAAGAAAAATAGTTCAAGTTTTTTTGAACTATTTTTGACTTACTATTTGTTTTTTTGTCATTTTTAATTTATCATTGTTATTAACTATTTTTGATTTACAATATTTACACTCAGTTAAATTTTTAACATCTGCCCCACACTGAGGACAATACTTAGTTATTTCAACATTTCTTTCAAAAGTTAATATATAACTTAAAGTAAGTTTTCTATTCTTATTACCTCTTACAGTCATGTTATTTTTAGTGTTTATTATGTAATCATGGCAAATAACACTCAAATATATTTTAATAGTTTCTTTATTATTAGTTTTTTTATAACCAGTTATATATCCCTCTATAAATTCTATATCACTCATTATATTTTTTTGATTTTTTATTTTTAATGTTTCTAATTGATTAATGTACATATTATACATTTCATCACTTACTAATTCTTTTATTTTATCATAATCAAAATTCATCCATGCTATTTGTAATTCTTTATAATTTTCAAACGCATCAGTTACTATTTTTTCATTATCTATTCCAGCTATTATTTTTCTTTCAGTTTTTACAGTAATCATTTTTGTGTTTTTATTCGATGATTTCATAATTATTCTTATAATTATATAGAACATTATTGAAATAATTAAAATATCTAAATCAAGCAACAAATATATAATTAAGAAAAACAAACTTTTATAAATTACTTTATACCAAATAGGAAATTTGTGTATATCCTTAAATTTAAAAACTTTTGCAGCTAATACATAATAAACTACAACTGCACCAATTGAAATAAACATAAGACCAGCAATTCTTGGATCACCATCTCCACCGCTTGAATCACTATCCCAACTAGAACCAGAATCCCAACTTCCTCCAGAATCATAACTAGAGTCAAATCCACTATCAGCCCCTACTGGTGACATATTTACGACATTTAAAAATATACTAAAAACAAATAAACCTAAAATTATAAAAACAATACTTTTTTTCATTTTTTCACCTTTTTTATATTTTTTTTGCATGAACTACAAGTCTATGGTTATCATCTTTATAACAAGTTGATAAAGTTAATATTTTATCTTTGCTACTTACTTCCACATTAAAATCATTTATACTTCTTTCTGTTATTTTTTTTATAAATTGAGTATATAATTCTTCACTATTAAAATCAACATTTAAATAATCAGTTGTTGCTTCTATTGTATATATGGAAAAAATTTTCCATTTAATGTCTTGAGTTTTAATATTAAAGTTTATCTCTAAATTGGTTTCTTCATTATACCAATTACTGTTAAGCATTTTTTCCATCGAACTAAACATTATGTTTCCTTTTAACATACTATGTCCATAAATTATTGTGTTTTGACTAATATTACTCATATTATTTCTATAATCAACAAATAACCATCCTGCTATATTTGTTGATTTATCATATGCATGATTTAAATAGTAATCATTATCGGTTGTTTGTACAACAGGATAATTTACTTTTGTATTATTTACAGTTATCCATCCAACCGTATCGCTATTTAATTTTACTAACTCATCATAAACTTTAGTATAATCTTTATAGTATGAACTTATATATACAGAATTTTGTGCTTTTTCTTGTTCAACAATATCTTCATTAATTGATGGAGTATTTATATTAACGTCTTGTTTTTCACCTATAGTCTCGTTTATTTTATCCATATTATCTTCTATTGATTTTATGTCTTTGTGTTCAATGATTTTATAAACTATTATAAATACAATACCTAAAACAACAAGCGAAATTAATATGTTTTTTAACATTAGTATATTTATTTCTTTCATTTTATTTTTTTCTTTATATTTTTTTGAATATTTAATCTTTATATTTACGCCATACTGTTTATTTAATTTGTCAAATAATTTAATATCATTTAAAAGTTCGCTAGTAGTAAACTCATTTTCCCATAAAATAATATTAACATTTCTTAATCCATTTTGTCTGACCATTTCTAAAATAGTTAATAAATTTTGTCTACTATATCTTTTAAATTCAATCTTTTTTAAATTAATATTACTGCTAAAAAAATAAACAATATCATTTACATCCTGTTCGGTTAAATATTTATCTATTACAATTTTTTCTTTATTATATAATTCAGAATGAGTTTTAATGTTATTACTATTAAAAAAATTACTTAAAGATATAAATTCAGCTCTTGTTTTGATTTTATTTTTATTAAATCTAT
>JAZRAM010000050.1:0-24670 GCA_045634565.1 Bacilli bacterium | reverse complement strand
TTTTAAAAAAATTGATTATAATATTAAAGAAACGTATCCAACGAAATCTGTTGAGTATATAAAAGAAAATTTAGATTATAAAAAAATCAAATTATATAATGATTTTAATTATGGTTCTTATATTGCTTTTTGTGATATTCCTGTATTTATTGATAATAGAGCTGAAGTATATATAAAAGAATTTAATGGAGGTTATGATATAGTACAAGATTATATAAAATCTAAGACTTTTTCTGGTTATAAAGAAGTGTTTAGTAAATATGATTTTGATTATGCGTTGGTTTATAAAAAGTCTGATATTTATAATTATTTAAATGAAGATTCAAATTTTGAAATTATTTTTGAAGAAGAAAATTATGTGTTATTTGAAACAATAGGAGAATTGAATGAAAAAAAATAAAATAGCTGTTTTGATACCTTGTTATAATGAAGGAAAGACAATTAATAAAGTTGTTAAAGATTACAAGAAAGAATTGCCTGGTGCTGATATTTATGTGTATGATAATAATTCTACTGATGGTACAGATAAGGTAGCAAAAAAAGCTGGCGCAATTGTAAAATATGAATATAAGCAAGGAAAAGGAAACGTTATAAGGAGTATGTTTAGACAAATAGATGCTGATTGCTATCTTATTATTGATGGTGATGATACATATCCGAAGGAAAATGCTAAAGAAATGTGCGATTTAGTGTTAAAAGGAAAAGCTGATATGGTAATAGGCGATAGATTGTCAAGCAATTATTTTATAGAAAATAAAAGATTATTTCATAATTTTGGGAATAAATTGGTAAGGTGCTTAATAAATAAATTATTCAAAGTTAATATTAATGATGTTATGACTGGATATAGAGCTTTTAGTTATGATTTTGTCAAAGGCTTTCCTATTCTTTCACAAGGCTTTGAAATAGAAACAGAAATGACTATACATGCCGTTGATAAAAATTATAAAATAGTAGAACTTCCTGTAAGATATAGAGATAGAGTAGAAGGTTCTATTTCTAAATTGAATACGTATAGTGACGGTTTTAAAGTTTTGAAAACTATTATGACTTTATTTAAAGAATATAAACCTTCTGCTTTTTTTAATTTTTTTTCCTTTCTTTGTTTTGGGGTTTCAGTTGTATTAATTGTTCCGGTTTTTATAGAATATTTTGAAACAGGGTTAGTACCAAAATTTCCAAGTTTAATTGTTTCAGGAATATTTTTGATATTAACTATATTATTGTGGATAACAGGAATAATACTTCAAGTTATGGTAAAAAAAAATCGACAAACCTATGAGTTATATTTGAATTTATTGAAAAAATAGATAATAAAACGTTTTGTTGAATGATTGACAAATTTTAGGATTAAATGTATAATTAATATGATGAGAGGATAGGTAATATTGTATGAAGGAAAGCATTGGATATACAGTTTCTTTAAATATAGTAATTACTTTTATTATAATTGTATTTGCTTTCCTTTCTGCAGCTCTTATTTATTTTAAAAGTAATAAGGTTAGTAATGTAATAACTTCAACAATTGAAAAGTATGAAGGTTATAATGATTATGCAGCAACAGAAATACAAGCTAAATTAAGTTCAATAGGTTATAATAGAAAGCCAGTTAATTGTAGAGAACATTACGAAAAATTGGATTATAAATTAAGACAAAATGAAAGTGTCGGTTCATCCGCTAATTTATATAACGGAGAATGCTATTATAATGATTCAAGAAGTTTTGTTGATGGAACTGATGGTTATTGTGTTTTTTATTGTGAAGAAAAACTTTGTGTTGATGAAAAAGATAAAGAATGTAGTAACTCAGAAGATTATTATTTTTATAAAATTACTACTAATATGATGATTAATATACCTATTGTAAATGATATATTAGATATTCCTATATTTTCTAATACTAATAGATTATATGACTTTGAAAAAAATTAAAACAAATATATAGCTAATAGGATGTGATAAAATGAGAGATTCCATAGGTGGAAGTTTGTTATTATATTTAGTTATTATTTTTGCTGGACTAGTAATAACTCTTTTTGTAAGTGTTTTATCTTATTCTAAAGCTTATAGAGTAAAAAATAGAACTATAGAATTACTTGAGAGGTATGAAACTTTTTTGGAAGCTAGCAATACAACTTATGATTCAGCTAATGATGTTTATGTAAGTCATACTTATGATGTTATGGATGCTTTGTTATTTGATTTGAGTAATGCAGGATATGAAAGATCTAATCCTACAGATAGATGTAAAAATATAAAACAAAAACTAATTAGTAAATATGGTCCAACAAAAGCTTCTAATTTAAGTGATAATATAAATGACTACAACTATAATCTTTGTATTTATGAAATGTGTAATGAACCGAGAAATCCTAGTGGAAAATGTAAAGGTTCGTTCTATTTTATAGTAGTTACTTTTGCTCGTTTTGATGTGCCTGTAATAGGAGATGTATTACAAATTCCTGTTTATGGTGAAACAAAAACATTAGGTAAAAAATATGATTATTAAAAAGGGGAGATATAATGAATGTTATTGTATCGAATAAAAATCAATTATTATTAGAAAATTTAGGAATCGATATCATTAAAGAGATGAATGGGGAATTTGAAGTAGACGAGATTATTGCTACATTTCAAAATTTCTTTTATCAAAGAATGATATTAGATATAACTGCAATAAAAAATTATACTGATATAGTTAATTTACAAAAACTATCTATTTCTTTGGATATGAATAAATTAATTTTATTATTAGATGGAACAGAAGCTACTAGCAATCCAACATTCTTGTCTAATTTAGTATCTATGGGAATATATAATTTTACTAAGAATGTAGAAGGTATACAGTATTTATATAATACGCCAAATACATATAGAGATGTTGCACAATTTCATAGGTTGGATCCAACTTTTGGAAATGCAGCGATGGCAAATCAACAACAAGTTATGGCAGCACCGGTTGTTCAATCTGCGCCAGAACCTGAATTTTATGGTACAAGAGTAATAGGTGTAAAAAATATTACTAAACAATCTGGAGCAAGTAGTTTGGTATATATGATGAAAAATGAATTAAGTAAACATTATAGCGTTCTAGGAATAGAAGTTGATAAAACTGATTTCGCGTATTTTAAAGATAAAAATTTGATATCAACAATAACTAGTGAAGTAGGGAGTGTTATTAACAAACATAAAGATAAAAATGTTATTATTGTTGACATAAATAATAGTTTGGTTGCTGAAGGTTTTTGTCAAGATGTGTTATATTTGATTGAACCTTCTATAATTAAATTGCAAAAATTAATGACTTTGAATGCTACCGCATTACAAGGGTTGAAAGATAAAAAAATTATATTAAATCAAAGTTTACTTAGTTCTAGTGAAGTAGCTAATTTTGAATATGAAGCAAGAATAAAAGTTTTTTATAATTTAGCTCCTTTAAATGAAAGAAATAAAAAATTACCTGAACTTAATAAATTGTTAGTTAAACTTGGATTTAGTAAACAACAAAGTGAAATTTAGGGGGATTTTATGAAGAAAAAAGTTTGGTTTGTATTTTTAATATTGCTAATTAATTTGATTTTTATTGACTTTGTAGGTGCGGAAACGTATAATAATTATACATCTGCTATTACAAGTTGTGGTGGAGGAATGCTTACAAAAATCCCTGTCATACTTCCAAAAGTAATTAGTATTATGTATACTGTTATTCAAGTAGCAGTTCCTGTGGTTCTTGTTATAATGGGTTCATTAGATTTGACAAAAAGTATAACAGCAGGAAAAGAAGATGAAATGAAAAAAGGACAACAATTGTTTATTAAAAGGCTTATATCTGCTGCTTTAGTATTTGTAGTATTTATAATTGTAAAACTGTTAATAAGTGTTGTTGCAGATAATTCGGCAAACAATATTATGGAATGTGCTGAATGTTTCATATCAAATAAATGTGATTAGTGGTGATATAGATGAAGAAAAAAATATCAAATATTATTTTGTCTGTTATGTTATTTTTTCCGTTTATGGGAGTAAGTGCAGCTACTAAAGTTAGTTGTGGAAATGTTACGGATATACCTAAAATAATTCCTAAATTAACAAGTTTAGCTATAGCAATAGTACAAATTGCAGTGCCAATTATACTTGTTATAATGGGTTCATTAGATTTATTCAAAGGTATAACAGCAGGAAAAGAAGATGAGATAAAAAAAGGACAACAATTATTTGTAAAAAGATTGATTGTTGGAGCAATTATTTTCTTTGTTGTTGTTATAGTTAAATTTTTAGTTAGTGTAGTTGCTGATACTAATGTTAATAATATAGTTGATTGTATTGACTGTTTTATAAGTAACGATTGTTAGGAGGTAAAAAAATGAAAAAAAGGATATTGTTATTTGTTATGGTTTTAGGTTTTGTTGCATTATTTACAGAGCCTGTATTTGCAGCTAATATAGCATCTTGTGAAAATTCTATAAAGGGTGCTATTATTGATGAGAAAATACCTAATATAGTTAGTACTATAATTACAGTAATTAAAATAGTTGTACCTGTATTACTTGTTATAATGGGTATGCTTGATTTAATGAAAGGAATAACAGCACAAAAAGACGATGAAATAAAAAAAGGACAACAATTATTTATTAAGAGATTAATTTCAGGAGCACTTGTTTTCCTAGTGTTTACAATTGTTCAACTAATTGTTAGTTTTGTAGCAGATGATAACGATAAAGCTAATATTGCAACTTGTAGTAAATGTTTTATAAATGGTGATTGTACATATCAAAAAGATAGTAATGGCAATTGCCCAAAAGGAACAAAATTGAGTGAAAATAAAAAAGTTTGTATAAAATAATGGAGGGTTTATGGTAGGAGCATTAAAAAGTAATAAAAAGATATTAATAATTGCAGGTGTTATAATTGCGATTCCAATATTATTAATAATGTTTTTAGCAATTATTCAAGGTTGTAGTAATACTCAAATTACACCAGAAAAATATGAAGAAAAAATGTTAACTGCTGCACAAAATTATTTTAAAGATAAAGGGTTGCCTGAAAATGAGGCAGAAGTGAAAACAGTTAAATTAAGCACATTGGTAAAAAAAGAATATATTAAATCTAGTAATGATTTAATTGGTGATGATACTTGTAAAGGTTCTGTTTCAGTTAGAAAAAATGGTTCAACAGTCGCAGAAAATGAAGGTGGATTTTTAAACTACACTGTTTATTTGGAATGTAAAAATTATAAAACTAATACATTAAAAAGTAATTTAATGAAAGATTTAACAACAGAAGGTTCTGGATTATATCAAGACAATAATTATTATGTTTACAAAGGTGATGAAGTAAATAATTATATTAAATATTTTGGTATTATGTATAGAATAATTAATATAAATGAATCTGGGGTTGTTAAACTTATAAAAGTAGAATCTGAATCATTAGATAGATATTGGGATAATAAATATAATGTTGAAGTAAGTGATCTATATGGTATAAATATATATAAAGATAGTGCGATTTTAAAATATATAATTTCAGATTATAATAATCCAAAAGTTATAAGTAATAATGCGAAAAAACATATAGTTTCAACTAATGTTTGTGTAGACTCTAGAGATATAAATAATGGAACAATAGGTAATTATAATTGTGTTAATGTATTACAAAATCAAGTTGCAACTCTTATAGATGCATCTGATTTTGCTAAAGCTAGTTTAGATCCAAATTGTAATAGTATCTATTCAAAATCTTGTGGCAATTATAATTATTTAAAACAATTAAATTTACAAACTTGGACACCTATTGCTACTTCAAATAATACTTATCAAGTATATTATTTAACAAATGGAATTATAAAATTCCAAGAGGCTAGTAAATATCAAAATTATAATTTAGTTATACATATTGATGGAGGAGAAAAAGTTATTTCTGGTAAGGGTACAGAGTCTGAACCTTATGTTATTCAATAGTCTTGACTTTTAAGTTCAATGAAGATATAATGTATATAGTTAGGAGGATATAATAATATGATGTTTTTAGTAGATAATTTTAATTTAAGTGAGCTTTATAGATGTGGAAATTTAGGGTTTGAATTTTCAGGAACATTTCCTTATTTAGTTTCAACAGCTATTTTAATTATAAAAATAGTAGTACCAATTTTATTAATTATTTTTGGTATGTTAGACTTAGGTAAGGCAGTAGTTGCTTCAAAGGAAGATGAAATAAAAAAAGGACAACAAACATTTATAAAAAGAGTTATTTCAGCTGTTATAGTTTTCTTTGTAATTCAAATTGTACAACTTTTAGTAAGTTTCATTTCTAACAGAGATCAAAATATTTCAAGATGTTTTAATTGCTTTGTAAATGGAAAAATTGCTGATAACGGATGTATCGCTACTTCTACTAGTATTGATGGATAATAAAAACTACAATTAATTATTGATTAATTGTAGTTTTTTTGTTATAATCATGATATAGGTATAAATGCCGAATCAAATATATTTTAGGAGGAATGTAGATGTATATTTTATCAGTAAATATGTGGTTTCAAAAATTAATGAAACAGTTTTTCTTTGGAATAGATCAGGTGGTATATAATGCAATATCATCTATTTATGATTTATTAATATCAATAGCTAGAACATCTATACTTTCTCAAGCAGATATTTTAGATATGGCAGACAGAATATATAAACTACTTGCAATATTTATGATATTTAAAGTAACTCTTTCTTTGATAACTTATGTTGTTAATCCAGATGAGTTTTCTGATAAGAGTAAGGGTATTTCTAAATTGTCAATGAATATAATTATAAGTTTAGGATTGTTAATTTTAACTCCATACATATTTAATATGGGATATAAATTACAAACAATAATATTAGAAGATAATACATTAGCAACTTTGATATTTGGAACAAAAGATGATAAAAAAGAAGAAAATGCAGGTGATTTTATAAATACTGCAGGAGATGAGATGGCTTTTATAACGATGAGCGCATTCTTTACTCCGAATACAGCTATAACGGAACTTCAAAAATGTGTTGATTTAAAAGGTACTAATGGTAAATTTAATTCTGATTGTTCAGGGTTAAATGAAGATTACTCAAAGGACGAGTCTAAAACGCAATCCATGTATGCATTAACCGTTGGCAATAATAATTTTCCTTTATCTGTACTTCAAAATTATGTTGCAGGTGTAGAAAATGAAAATATAGGATTAATGTTTAGAGCAGAAATGGCAGTAGCAACTGACGAAAAAAATGAAAATTTCATAATGGATTATAAATACATATTTAGTACAGTTATTGGGGTTGTAATAGTATTGCTTCTTATAACATTCTGTATGGATGTAGCTCTTCGTAGTATAAAACTTGCGTTTTTGCAATTAATTGCTCCAATTCCAATTTTATCTTATGTAGATCCAAAAAGTGGAAAAGATGGAATGTTTAAGAAATGGTATCAACTATGCTTTAAAACTTATTTAAGTTTATTTATACGTTTATTAGCACTTTATTTTGCTGTCTACATAATAAGCAAAGTTGCAGATATGCAATTAGTTGATGTTGTAGATGGTTCACAACAAACACATGCATTTATTTATATATTTGTAATAATAGGTGCTTTAATGTTTGCTAAACAATTTCCAGAAATACTTAAAGGCTTAGGAATTAAATTAGATGGAGATGGAAAATTCTTCTTAAATCCATTAAAGAAATTTGAAGAACAAGCAGCAGTAGGTAAAAATATTACTGGTTTAGCACGTGGTGCTATGGTAGGTACTGCAGGTGCTTTAAGCGGCGCTGGTATAGGTAGAGGTTTATCTGGAGCCTGGAGAGGTATGACATCTGGTAAAGGATGGAAAGAAACTGGTAAAGCAGAAGCAGAAATGAATAGAAAAATGAGACAAGCTAGACTTGATGGATCTACTTTAGGTGGAAGATTAGGTGCAAGAATGTCTGGATATATGGGATTGCCTACTTCATCTGAAAGCATTGAAAATAAAATTCATAGAATAGAAGAACAAATAAAAGATGCAGATAACAGAATGGCACCATCTAAAAAATTAGCAGAAGAGAAAAAACTTTACACAAGTGCAGTAGATTCTATGGAAAAAAGAGCCATTTCAAAAATTGAAAATGGTGAGGCCGGAATTTTAAGTACGACATATAGACAAAAACAAGCTCATATAGAAAGTTTGAAGGCAAAACTTGATCAAGAATCTAGGGCAGGACATGATACAACAGCATTAGAACAAGAAATAGCTAATGCAGAAAATGATAGCAGAAATTATTTGAATGATGTTGCTATGAAACAATATATTGATGTAAATAGAAAAGGTAAAGTAATAGATGCAAATGGCAATGAAATTAATAGAAATGATGTATTTGGTAAACCTAATGGAGAAGATGCAGCTCTTACATCAATGACTAAGAAAATGGAATCAATTGTTGATACATATGGTGAGCATCATGAAAATATGAAGAATGGCGATGCTGCAGAATTACATACTAATTTTGGAAAAACAAAAGGTGAAATTACTGATATTGAAATTAAAAATGAAGAAATTGAAAGAGAAAAAAGAAATCTTAATGAGCAAAAACAAGACCTTTATGATGAACAACGTACTGCTAAAGCTAACGAATCTGCTATTAAGTAATAAAAAGGGTGTGATACTAAGTGAATTATTCATATTTAATACCTGCAAACTCGAAAAAGAGTATGCTTATATTTGGGGTGTTTAATACAATTGATTTAATAATATTTAGTTGTGGGATTGGAATATCATTCTTGTTGATGATGTTCCTTCCTGTAAGTGAATTTTGGGTTGCTATTGTAACCATTTCACCGGGGCTTATATGTGGTTTTTTGGTACTACCAATACCAAATTACCACAATGTAAGGACTGTAATAAAAAATGCTTGGAATTTTTATATGACAAGACAAAAATATATATGGAAGGGTTGGTGTTTTGATAATGGCGAAAGAAGTAAAAAGTAAATATACTGATGTACCAGTAAAAAATATTACTAATGGTGTTATTGTGCTTGATAATAATCAAAAAGTAACTGGAGTAAAAATAATGCCTAGAAATATTTTTATACTTGATCAAAGTATGCAAGATGCTATTATAATGAATTTAAAAAATGTTTATAATGCTATTGATTATGAATTTTGGATTGTAGTTGCTGATAGACCTGTAGATATAAATGTTTATTTATCTCAATTACAACTACATTACAATCAAACAAATGATACTAAAAAAAGAAAACTTATATTAGAGGATTTAAATAAAGCTAATATGTTTATGAATAATAATGTTGTTGATACAGAATATTTCTTATTGTTTAAAGAAAAGGATAATGATTTAATTCAAAAGAGAATACGTACTTTAATTAATAATTTTGCTAGTGCAGGACTTACTGCTTTTCAAACTAATAATGATGATTTAAGAATGATTTTAGATAATTTCTTAAATGGTGGACAAACTACTACTTTTGGGACGGTGTTAGCATAATGGATATTAAGAGTCAAATTGCTCCAAAAGGATTGGAGTTTAAACCTAGCGAATTTATTATAAGTGATAAATATTCTTGTATTTTAACAATTATTTCATATCCAAAATTTATTTATCCTGGATATTTAAGTAGTTTAACTAGTATGTCAGGTATTAAGGTGGTAATTAAACATATACCACTTCCATTCAGTAGTATGAGTAAGATGCTTAATAAAGAACTCGCTGATTTAAAACAAAGATTTCAAGATGAAAAAGATAAGACTATTCAAGAGAGAATACGTCAAGATTATGAATCTTTAGAAATGTTTATAAGTGAGTTAGCTGCTAGTCAATCAAAAATATATGATTTTCAAATGCACGTTATGATTACTGCTAATACTAAAGATGAATTGGATGCCAAAAAGTTACAAGTTAAAAACTATTTAGAAGCTATGGAAATGAGAGCTGTACCTTTACGTTTTGAACAGGATAAGGTACTTAAATCTATATTACCGATATATGGTAAACAAGATATAGAAGATAGAATAGGAACACCTATTCCAGCTCCTACAATGGCTGCTATGTATCCTTTTATATTTGATAGTATTAAAGATCCAGGATTATCTACTTTACTTGGAATAGATTTTTCTGGTGGTGTTATATTATTTAATCAATTCTTGTATCAAATAAAGAAGGAACACAATCGTAATAATGCTAATATGATTATATTAGGTACTTCTGGTAGTGGTAAATCTACCGCAGCTAAATTATTATTAAGAAGTCATATAAGAAATAATAATCAAATAGTTGTAATTGATCCAGAAGGAGAATTAGAAGATATGACTACTTCTTTTGATGGAGATTTTATTAGTTTAGGTAAGGGTGGATCATTTGGTATGATTAATCCTCTTGAAGTAATAATTGATGCTGATGAAGAGGAGTTAAAACAAGGATTAGGTTATACTATATTAACTCGTACTTTGCAAACTATAAAGGCTTTCTTAAAATATTATGATCCTAGTATTGAAGAAGATGTTGTTAATATGTTTAGTGAAGTTGTACAGGAAACATATAAACGTTTTGGTATTGATTTTGAATCTGATTTTAGAAAATTTAAGTCAGAGGATTATCCTACTTTTAAGGATGTGTATGCAACTATAAAAGGTAGAATTTTATCTATGCCAGAAAAAACTCAAGAGAAAGATGTTCTTGAAAAACTTGAAATTAAAATAAGGCCAATAGTAAAAGAACTTAGATATTATTTTGATGGTCATACAACTATTAAACCTAGAAGTAATTTTATAGTATTTAATATTAAAGAATTAATGAATGCTGATAAAAACATTAGAAACGCTTTATTCTTTAATATATTAAAATATGCTTGGGGATTAACTTTAAACAGTGCAATAAATACTGTTATGATGGTAGATGAAGCTCATGTTCTTTTAAGTGGAGGAAATACTTTAGGAGCTGATTTCTTAGCGCAAATTCAAAGGCGTGCTAGAAAGTATAACACAGGAACGATAATAATAACTCAACAACCTACAGATTTTAGTGATCCTAGTGTTATAACACAAGGAAAAGCTATATTTGATAATGCTTCTTATTATTTAGTAATGGGATTAAAGAAACAAGCGGTTGATGATTTAGCTAAGTTAATAGATTTAAATGATAATGAAAAAGAAAGTATAAAACAATATCAACAAGGAGAAGCGTTATTCGTATGTGGAAGCAGAAGAATGCGTATCAATATAATTGTATCAGATGAAGAATTAGAATCATTTGGTAGTGGTGGCGGACTATAATATAGATTGGAGGCAATATTATGGAGGAACAATTAACTGAATCTGAAATATTAAAGCAACGTAATATTGCCAACAATGCTAGCAATATTCAAAATTTAGTAGATGTAGCTTCTAAAACAGCTAATCCTTATGCTAAGGCAGCTGGTACTGCTATAAAAGTAGCTGACAAACTAAGTGGTGGAAAAGCTTCTATGAAATTAGGTAAAGCTTTAAACACTGCAAACAAATTTAGCCCAGGAGGAAGTTTGCTTCAGAAGGTATCTAATAAGATGGCCGAAAGTGGAACTAGTAGTAGAATCAGTAGTGCCTTAAATAAAAAGAACAGTTCTGTTCCTGTAGCTGCAAAAGCAAATAAGAAAAATAATGCTGTTGCTGAAGGAAAAGACAATTCTTTTTTAGATAAAAAAGAGGTTGAAGATCAAACTTCTGATGGTTCAGAAGCAACTTTAAAAGCCACTGCTAGTTTTATAAAAGTAGGATTAATGGCTTTTGCACCTGTAATGGTTGTATTTGTTTTTCTTGGATTAATCGTAGCTGGCATTCAAACCTATGTGAGTATTATAGGTTTAGGACAAGCAGATGCTGTTTCAGCAGAAAAGGCAGATGAGGCTATAAGAAAAAACGGTTCTGAAGGATTAGAAGATGAAAACGATGATGAAAATGTAGATCAAGGTAGCGCAGGTAATTTAACTTATTACATAGAATTCAATGATGTTTTTATCGATGATGATAGTTCAGTTAATTTACATAGTAAAAAATTAAATAAAGCAAATTTTATTGCTTTAACAAAGGAAAGAGAGTTTAATGAAGCTGATTTAAGAGAATTAGAGGATTTTTATTCAGATATAAATAGTTATAAAAGTCAAGGTTATGATATGAATACAGTTTATAAATTCTTTTTTAAACTATATTATATACAAAAACATTATAATGCTAGTTATGATGTAGAATTAGATATGCCATTAATTATGGCTATAGTAACAAGACAGTCTAACAATATGAGCGAAGTTTTTATATCTAATATAAAAGGATATAAAATTACTGCCAAAGAAAATAATGAAAAATTTAAAATTGATCATAATTTCTTTTATTATAGTACTTCAAAGAATAATAGTTCTTATGATATAGAAATTTTAGCGCAAAATATGGTTGCTCAAACAGAAGAGACTGGATGTAATACAAATCATGGTGCTTGTTATAAAATAAAAGATAGTGATGAATATAAAGAGTTTTTAAGAGAATTTTTAAGACAAAAATATTATAATAATTCCCAAGATTCTAGTGTTGATGTAAGCATAAATAATATGATAACAGAAATTTATGATACTAAACAACAATATGAAGATTTAGTAGGAGATTATATAAGAAAAGAATCAATAGTACCTGGCTCTAACAAATTATTTTGGTGGCCTATAGGTAGTAAAGAAACTGAAGAAATAAATGGTATATTGTATGCAAAAGGTGAACCACAAAGTATTTCTATAACATCAAATTATGGTAGTAAAGAAAGTTTTAGAACATCAGGACATGGTGGTATAGATATTGGAAATGCTGGAAATGGTCCTGGTGTGTTAAATATAATTGCTGTAAAAGCAGGTGAAGTAATTTATCCAAAAAATGATTCACAAACAATGTATGATGATGATGCAGATCCTAATGATGGTGGAGGATATGGAAATTATGTAGTTATAAAACATAGTGATGGTACCTACACTTGGTATGGGCATTTAGCTAAAAACAGTATATTGGTTAGAAATGGTGATGTTGTAGATCAAGGTCAAGTTATTGGAAAAATGGGAAATAGTGGTCATTCTACTGCGACCCATTTACATTTTGAGGTTAGACTTGGTTCTAATTCAAAAAGTGATAGAACATATCCTTTAGAATATGTTGATCCAAATAATCCAAGACCAATGTCTTATGGAAGCGGAAATAGTTTTTCACTTACAACTACAACCCTATCAAAGGAAGAATTTGTGGCTAGAATGAATGACTATTACGAAAGAACTAATAAAAGAGGTTTTTATAATAATTTTGTTTTAAATTCAGAAGAAATTTATGATGTCTGTTTAGCAAATAATATAAATCCAGAATTGGTAGTTGTAACAGCTGGAACAGAACAAAATTGGACTTTAAGTGCAGCTTGTCAATATACTAATAATTATTGGGGTATAGGGATAACTAACGGAAAAGGTTGTAATTCTGGTGGAAAATATGATTCATTAGCAGAAGGTATCGCAGCATATGCTAAAGTTTTAAGTTCATATAGTGAATATGGATCATATGCTCAAGCAATAACAAATCGTTATAATGAAAGAGCTACTGCCGGTTGTGATCCAAGCGGACATGGTTTACCAGGAACTTTAGAAGGAATGCAATCAATTTATTCGTGGATTGGAAATTATAGATATAATCCAGGAAATTCTGGCTTAGGTGGATGTTATTATTTTGATTATATGTATGGTAAATCATATTGTACAACAGTTCCAACTTGCGCAGGAACTTCTGGATGTTCAGAAGAATCTAGAACTACGACTTGTGAACAAAATGATTATACTGCTTGGCAACTAAGAAAAAAAGCACAACTTAGATATGATATATTTGGTTTATAGGTGATTAAATGAAAAATAAAGCTGATAGGAACGAAAAAATTTTAACTATAGTTATTGTAGTCGCTGTATTATCTTTAGGTATATATAAATTATTTTTTGAAAAAAATGATATTGTGGAAGAAAAAATAGATACAGAAACGATATCAGTAGTTAAAGATAATAGTAAATTTTATACTGTCTCATCATGTGTGTCTAAATATATAAGTTATTTATCATATGAAGAGATAGATAATGTATTAACACTCTTAAGTAATAATTATAAAAAAAATAATTCGATAGATTCTAGCAATATATATAATTATATTTCTATGCTTAATGCTCCTAGTTCATTTGAACCGAAAAAAATGCTTGAACAAAGGCTTTCAAAAAGTATTTATAAATATTATGTAAGTGGATATTTACAAGAAGAAACATTAGATTCAACATCTATGAAACAAGAATATTATGTAATTGTTATAATGGATGAAAAAAATATGACGTTTGAAATAGAGCCATATGATGGTAGTTTATTTAAATAGGTGACATATATGATTGATTTTATAAAGAAAAATAGCAAAACTGGTTTATTAATATTAGTGTTTGTAGTTTTAATGTCAATGTATTTTATAAGGGAGTTTATAGCAAGCAGGGATATTTATAACGAATCCTATTTAAATGGAGAGGAATATGTTATGACTCCTAAAAAATATGGTGTTAATGAATACTCTGTTATAAATATAACAGATGAGCAAATGGCTAAAATATATTTGAATGATTTTGAAAACTATTTATATAATGATATTAATTATGCATATCAATTATTAAATGAACAATATAGAAATTTAAAATTTGGATCTATTGAAAATTTTACTAATTATATTAATAGTATTAAATATACCGATATAACTTTAGATAGATATAGTGTTGGAGAAGAAAGTAAAACCATTACTGTATATACAAAAGATGATAAAAAGTTTATATTTAAAATTATTAGTGTAATGGAATATGAAGTATATTTTGATGATTATACTGTAGAAATATAGGTGATAAAATGAGAATGCGTTTTAGGGCTGAAACTAAGGATGTAATAATATTTGGAATATTTGCTGTTGCTTGGCTTTTTGTAGTTGCTTTTGCTGTAGCAAATGTTTCTGCATTTTTAAATGGTGAATCGTTTACAATGAATATTTTCTTAGGTTTTAGTGGTGGGAATGCCGCAATTACTTTAGTTTTCTTTTTTGCAGGAATTGTTGCTGCTTTTGCAGGAGTGAAATCTATATTTTTAGAAAAAGAAGATGATCAATTTGGAGTAGGTATTTCAATTGGTCAAAAGAGAGAAAAAAATTATGCTAGATGGTCTAAACCAAACGAAATTAAGCACAGCTCTAATGTTGTTGCTGTAGATCCTTTAGCGCCTAAAGCTAATGCAGCGGGAATTCCTTTAATTATGAAACCAAATAAGGTTTGGGTTGATAACGGAGGATACCACAATATTGTAATAGGTTCTACAGGTGCTGGTAAAACTCAAACAACGGTTTTACCTATGGTAAATTTACTTGCTAAAAATGATGAATCTATGATTATAACTGACCCTAAAGGTGAGATATATGAAAATACCTCTAATTATCTAAAAAGTTTAGGCTATAACATAGTACTTTTAAATTTCCGTGATCCACAACAAGGAAATGCTTGGAATCCAATGTATTTACCATATTCTTTATATAAGGATGGTAATATAGATAAATCGGTTGAATTACTTGAAGACTTAGCAGCTAATATATTAAAAGATCCAAGTGCTAAAGGACAAGATCCTTTCTGGGAAAACACATCAGCAGATTATTTTGCAGGTTTATCTTGTGCACTATTTGAAGATGCTAATGAAGAAGAAATAAATTTAAATAGTATAAATTTAATGACAACTGTTGGTGAAGAAAAATTAGCTAATACAACATACATAAAAGATTATTTTAGTTATAAAGATCCATCAAGCACAGCTTATACTAAGGCATCATCTACTTTAATGGCTCCTAGTGAAACTAAAGGTAGTATATTATCAGTATTTAAACAAAGAGTTCAATTATTCGCATCACGTGCTAATTTATCAGAAATGTTAGCTAATAATGATTTTGATATGCGTGATATAGGTAGAAAAAAGACTGCAGTTTTTATAGTTATTCAAGATGAAAAAACAACATATCATACATTAGTAACAATATTCTTGAAACAATGTTATGAAACATTAATATCAGTTGCTCAAGAATCAGGTGGTAAACTTCCTCATAGAACAAATTTCATACTTGATGAGTTTGCTAACATGCCACCTTTAAAGGATGTTACAACAATGGTTACTGCAGCTCGTTCGAGAAATATAAGATTTACATTTATCATCCAAAACTTTGCACAACTTTATGAAGTTTATGGCAAAGAAAATGGTGAAACGATTAAGGGTAACTGCGGTAATATTGTTTACTTGATAAGTACGGAGTTATCTGCGCTTGAAGAAATAAGTAAAATGTGTGGAGAAGTTAAGTCAAAAGAAAAAGAAAAAACATCTTCTACACCACTTGTTACTGTAAGTGACTTACAGAGACTTGACCAATGGGAAACAATAATTTTAAGATTAAGAGAAATGCCTTTTAAAACAAAATTAACACCCAACTTTCAAATGAATTGGGGTCATAGTTTCCCTAAGGCAGGATATCCTCAAAGAGAGAAAAATCCGGTTGAAATATTTGATTTAAAAACTTTTGTTAATAAGAAGAGAGAAGATAAAATTAATAGTATGCTAAATGGCGAAGGCCCTTCTAGTGGAAGTCCAGTGCCAAATCCATTTGGTGGAGGAGCTCCATTTAATCCATTTATGTCATCAAGGGAGTCTAATCCTTCAAGTGGTGGTGGATTTAATGTAGATGATTTAGTTAAACGTATAGATGCTAAAATTGCTGAACTTGAAGAAGAAGAACGACAAGAACAAGCAAAATTACAACAACAACAAAATACACCAGTTGCTCCAATCGTTGAAACAATTCCACAACCTGAGGTTATCCAAGAAGAAGTTAAACCTAAAAATGGAATTACTGACGATCAATTTTTTGATGATTTCTTCTTTGATGAATAAACTAATTAACTTAATATAAAATAACCACCCTCATATAATGTATTAGGGTGGTTATTTATGTTTGAAAGTATTTCTGTAACTAAATTAAAACAATTAAACAATCCTAATTTAATTGATATAAGAAGTATAGAAAAATATAATAACAAACATATTATGAATGCTATTAATATTCCTTTAGAACAATTGTTAATTAGGCCACAAAAATATTTAGATAAAAGTCAGAAATATTATATTTATTGTCAAAAGGGGATACAGAGTAGAAAATTATGTCAAATATTAATAAATGGTGGATATAA
This sequence comes from Bacilli bacterium, assembly GCA_045634565.1. Classification (GTDB taxonomy): domain Bacteria; phylum Bacillota_I; class Bacilli_A; order RF39; family UBA660; genus UMGS1613. Next base: position 7,373 of record JAZRAM010000050.1, on the reverse strand, counting down.
TGTAATAAATATAACAGGAGGATATGAAGCTTGGATTTTGAATGAATAAGAAAATATCTTATTCGTTTTTATTTATATAAATAAAAATATATGATATAATCTTATTAGGTGATAAAATGGAATATATAATACTTACCTTACTCATAATAATATTAATTTTATTAATAATAATTATATTAAAAAAAAATAATAATTCAGAAGAAAAATTAAACAGATTGGAAATAAATGTTATAAAAGAAATAAGTGATTTTAAGAATGATTTTTCTAGAAGTTTAACTAGTGATTTTAATAATCAAACAGAAAGACTTGATAATAGATTAAGATTAATTAACGATAAAGTAAATGAAAGACTAGATGAGAATTTTGAAAAAACAAATAAGACATTTACTAATGTTTTAGAGAGATTGTCAAAAATAGATGAAGCACAAAAGAAAATTGATACTTTATCTGGGGATATAGTATCTTTACAAGGTGTTTTAACTGATAAAAAAACTAGAGGTATATTTGGCGAAGTTAATTTAGAAAATATACTTTCTAATGTATTTGGTAAAAACAATACTAAAGTTTATCAAATGCAATATACTTTTAATAATGGAACTATTGCTGATTCAGTTTTATTTACACCGGAACCTTTAGGTACTATTGCAATAGATTCTAAGTTTCCTTTAGAACACTATCAAATTATGGTTGATAAAAAAAATAGTGTAGAAGTTCGTAATCAATCAGAAAAAATGTTTAAAAATGATATGAAAAAACATATAGATGCAATAAGTAGTAAATATATTATTCCTGGAGTAACAAGCGATCAAGCAATACTTTTCTTGCCTGCTGAAGCTATATTTGCTGAAATTAATGCATACCACACGGATTTACTAGAATATGCGTATAAAAAAAGAGTATGGATAACAAGTCCCACTACTTTAATTAGTACACTTACAACAATTCAAATAATAATAAAAAACATTGAAAGAGATAAGTTTGCTAAGGTTATTCACAATGAATTAAGGCTTTTGGATGAAGAATTTAAACGATATAAAGATAGATGGGATAAACTTTATAGAAGCATAGAAACTGTAAGCAAAGATGTAAAAGATATACATACAACAACAGACAAAATAACTAAAAGGTTCAATAGCATTAATCAAGTTGAAATGCTTGAAGATGATAAAAAAGAATAGTGTTGGTATTTTTATTATAATTTTGTTAAAAATAAATTTAAAGATTATATGTACATACACAAGTTGTATGATTTTAAAAAAGAAATAAAGTAAAAAGATTTACTTTATTTCTTTTTTTTTGTATAATTAAATTAGGTGATAAAAATGAAGAAACTTTTATTAATTTTAGTTATTTTTATGTTCTTTACTTTAAACGTTAAGGCGGAAAGTACACTATCTAAAAATACGTTTCCAAATGGTATAAATTCAGAGTCTTTTACAGAAGAAAACCTATATGGAAAGTGTGTGTATAAAGGAATGATTGCTCAAGGTTATAATAAATCTGATATAGATTTTGAATTAACTATATATGTAGATACTGACCTTAATTTTTATTTTGAAAGTAACATAGATATTACCGGGAAGGGTGTTCTTGCAGAGCCTCAACGTATTGTAGAATTGGATAATAGATTAGAGTTTGGTAATTTTTTTAATGAAAAAACTAGAGTGTTTGATTGCAAAGCCTTAGAAGAAATTTATGCATCTTTTTCTGAGGAAGAAAACAGCTATATAAGAAGAGAAAACTATATTATAACTGCTACATCATTACAACCAAATTCTAAAAAATTAACTTTAGATCAGGAAGCTTCTATTAGTTATTCTAAGAAAGAAGAAGATGTAATAAAAGATCAAGAGTATGAAAATATATGCCATTATGGAGATAAATACATAAAATTTAATAATACTAAATATGAAACTAATATTTGTGAAGGAACTAGCGAGTATTGTGTTACTATACCTGATGCTGATATGATAAATCGTCAAAATATTTTGCAAGCTCTTATAAATAATCAATATACGTGCCTAACGTATTTGTGTCAAGATTACAAAGGTTCCTATTATTTGTCAAATAAAAGAGAAACTAAAAATTGTGAAATTGCATCTAATTATTTTTTTAATAACGATTATTCTTGTGGAGTACTTCAGAGTTTTTTTGCTGATTTAAGTTCATCTAAAAATGATCCAAATAAAATTAATTCTATAACGACTAAAATAAAAACTTTTTGTTCTAGTATATTGTCACAAATGGATTATACAGATCCTACAAAATGTCCAAAAGAATGTTTAAATATAAAAAAAGATATAAACGAAATTTTGGGAATTTCCTTTGAAAATTCAGAATGTGGATTATCTTGGGATTTAATAAATTGGATATCAAATATAGTAAAATGGGGTAAATATTTGGTGCCAGTAATAGTAATCGTACTTGGAATATTAGATTTCATGAAATCAATATCATCAGATAAAGACGATGAAATGAAAAAAGCTCAATCTGGATTTATAAAAAGATTAATAGCATGTGCATTAATATTTATAATACCATTTATAATAGAATTTGTTCTTAATAAGATGGGATTTGATGCGAATGGATGTGGAATTATAGATTTATAATTCCTTTTTCTTTACACTCTTTTCACATTTCTTTGTATAAATTTATTAAAATATATTGAAACTAATATATAAAATAACTTATAATATAATTGGAGGATAGTACTATGGAAGATAAAATAATAAAAATATTAAGTGAAGACAATGGGGCAATGGACGTTCATGAGATAGAAGCACGTTTAGGTTTTAATACTGTAGATGAACTTAAAGAATTATTAAAAGAGCTAAATAGACTAGAAGATGAATATAAAATTTATAGAACAAAAAAAGATAAATATATGCTATTTAATAATAGTAATTTAAAATTAGGTAAATTAATGGGTACTAAAAAAGGATATGCTTTTGTAGATATTGAAGGTGATGAGGATGTTTTTATCGCGCAAGATAACTTAAATGGTGCTATAAATAATGATCAAGTAATAGTAGAAATAACTTCTAAAAAAGGATTAAGATTAGAGGGAAGAATACTTAAAGTAATTGAAAGAAAGTTACAACAATTTGTAGGTAAAGTTTATTTTAAGAATAATAAATGTCAAATTGATTTAGATGATAAAAAAGTAAATTTAAATATAATAGTTGATACAGATAAGAGTTTAGGTGCTGTTAGTGGACATAAAGTAGTAGTAAGATTATTAAATAAAATAGATAATATTAATTATAAGGGTGCTATTATTAAGATATTAGGTCATGTAGACGATCCTGGTGTAGATATTTTGAGTATAGCTGCTAAATATGAAATAGAAGATGAATTTCCTAAAGAAGTAGAAGAACAATTAAAAAGCATCCCTGATCACGTATTAGAGCATGAATATGAAGGTAGAATCGATTTAAGAGAAGAAGTAATATTTACTATAGATGGTGATGACACTAAAGATATAGATGATGCTATATCAATAGAGAAATTGGATGATGGTAATTATAAATTAGGTGTACATATAGCGGATGTAAGTTATTATGTAACTGAACATAGCGCTTTAGATGATGAAGCATATAAAAGAGGTACTAGCGTATATTTAGCTAATACTGTTATACCAATGTTACCACATCAACTTTCTAACGGTATATGTTCATTAAATCCTAATGTAGATAGACTTGCTGTTAGTTGTGTTATGAAAATAGATAATAATGGTGAAGTAGTAGAATATGATATATTTGAAAGTGTTATTAAATCTAGAATACAAATGACATATAAAAAAGTTAATGCTATATTAGAAGAAAATATAACTGCTGAAGGATATGAACCTTATGTAGAAAAATTAAATTTAATGAAGGAACTTGCTGAAATACTTAGAGCTAATAAAGTAAGAAAAGGTTATATTGATTTTGATATAGATGAAGCTAAAATCATAACAAATGAAGATGGAGAAGCTATAGATGTTAAATTAAGAGAACGTGGAACAGGTGAGAAACTAATTGAAGACTTTATGATTGCTGCCAATGAAACAGTTGCGCGTCATATAACTTATATGGAATATCCATTTATATATCGTGTACACGGTGAACCAAATGAAGAAAAAATAAATACTTTCTTAAACTTTGTAAGTATACTTGGACATAGTGTTCATAAAATGAAAAAGATTACTCCAAAAGCTATGCAAGAATTACTTAATGAATTAAAAGATGTAAAAGAGTACAATATATTGTCTCCTCTTTTACTTAGAAGTATGCAAAAAGCTGTATATGATAAAACTAATATAGGTCACTTTGGTCTTGCTAGTAAATGTTATACACACTTTACATCGCCTATAAGAAGATATCCAGATACAACTGTACATAGACTTCTTAGAACATATCTATTTAACAAAAATATAAATATTGATACAATTAACTATTGGGATCAAAAATTATTACCTCTTGCTGTTCATACATCTGAAAGAGAAAGAGCTTCTATTGAATGTGAAAGGGAAGTTGATGATATGAAGATGGCTGAATATATGGAAAAACATATAGGGGAAGAGTTTACAGGTGTAGTATCAAGTGTTATGAGTTTTGGTATGTTTATTGAACTTCCAAATAAAATTGAAGGCTTGGTTAGAATTGATGACCTAACAGATGATTATTATAGATATGATGAATCAACATTCGCACTTGTTGGAAACAATAACAAACGAGGATATAGACTTGGTGATGAAGTTGAAGTTATAGTAAAAGCTGCTAGCAAAATAAACCATACGGTAGATTTTATAATCAAAAAGTAGAGATAGACTTTATCTCTTTTTTGTTTTATAATAATATTAGGTGATAAAATGCAAAAAAGAAGATTAAAAAAAAGTGTATATGCGATTTTTGCTATACTTCTTGTTTTGCCAGCAGCAATAGTAATATTGTCGTTAAATCAAAATAAGAAAAATGTCGATAAAAGTAAAGATGATGTAAATGAAAATACTGATGAAGTAGTAGAAGAGTTACCTAAAGAAAAAAGAATGTCAATAATATCTGTTGGTGATATATTAATACATGAAAGTGTATATAAAGATGCAGAGAAAGAAGATGGAACTTATGACTTTCATTACATGTTTACAGATATAGAACCTATAATAAAGAAATATGATTTAAAATTTTGTAATCAAGAATCTAATATAGGTGGTAAAACTTTAGGTATAAGTGGATATCCTAGTTTTAATTCTCCAGATGAAATAGGAGATGAATTGGTTAATTTAGGTTTTAATCTTATAAGTTTAGCTAATAACCATACATTAGATAAAGGAGAAGATGCTGCTTTATATTCTAATAGTTATTGGAAAAGTAAAAGTGTAAATTTTGCAGGTAGTTATTCTAGCATTGATGAGAGAGATGAAATAAAAGTTTACGAACAAAATGGTATTAAATATGCATTTCTTGCCTATACTACTATATCAAATGCTAAAGTTAGAAAAGATTATTTATTAAATATGTATAGTGCAGATAAAGCAAAGAATGATATAGAAAAGGTTAAAGATAAAGTAGATGTAATACTTGTTTCAATGCACTGGGGAACAGAAGATACAAATACGCCTACAGAAAGTCAAAGACAAATTGCCGATTATTTATCTAGTTTAGGTGTAAATATGATAATTGGACATCATCCACATGTTGTTCAACCTGTCCAATATATAAATGATACTTTAGTAATATATTCTTTAGGTAATTTTATATCTAATCAGTTATCTATAAGATTAAATAATGGAATAGGACTTATGTATGGAATAGACATAGTAGTAGATGATAATGGTGTTAGGTTTGAAAATGAATATAAAGAATTAGTGCTTGCCTATTCAGAAAAGAGTACTAATTTCAAAGTAATACCATTTTCAAAATTGAATGATAGTTTATTAAATAATTATAAAGGCGTTGAACAAGAGTATATGAAAATAGTGAATGGGGGATAATATGGAAATAAAAAATAAGAAAGCAAGTTTTGATTATTTTATAGAAGAAGAAATAGAATGTGGAATAGTATTAAAAGGTACTGAAATCAAATCTATAAGAAATGGTCAAGCAAATATAAAAGACTGTTATGCAATAGTAAAAAATAATGAAGTTTTCTTACTTAATATGTATATAGCTAAATATAATGATGCTAGTATATTTAACCATGATGAAAGAAGAACAAGAAAACTCTTACTTAAAAAATCGGAAATATTAAAGTTAAGAGATAAAGTAGAAATAAGTGGTTATACACTTGTACCTCTAAAACTTTACTTCAAAGGTAATAGGGCTAAAATACTTCTTGGAGTATGTAAAGGTAAGAAAAATTACGACAAGAGAGAGTCAATCAAGGAAAAAGATGTAAAGCGAGATATAGAAAAAGCATTAAAAAACAAATAATACTTGCTTTTTCTTTTTGTTTATTATATACTTAAAGTGTGATATATGATAACGGAAGGAGATGGCTTTTATATGAAAATTACGTCAGTCAATGTTCACAAAAAAAATGATGAAACAAGAATGAAAGGAATAGCTTCAGTATTACTAGATGATTGCTTCGTAATTCGTGATATTAGAATTATTGAAGGAAAAGATGGTTTATTCATCGCAATGCCTAGTAGAAAGAATGCTGATGGTGAATACCACGATATAGCTCACCCAATCAATGCTGAAACAAGAAAAATGTTTGAAGATGCTATATTCGAAGCTTATAATAAAGAAGAAGAATAAAAAGAAAACTCGTAAGAGTTTTTTTCATATATATAAAAATTTCACATACAATGTAGTAGGTGAGAAAATGGACAAGGATATAATATCAGGAAATCATAATATTGCTATAAGTATGAGAAAAAGTATAAATTTAACAGGAGTAAAGAAGATAGAAAACTTTGATGAAAATGAGTTTTTACTAGAAACTAATATGGGATATTTAATGATTAAAGGGACTAATTTAGAAATAATAAAATTAGATACTTATCAAGGAGATGTATCTATAAAAGGAAAAGTAGATAGTTTAAATTATTTAGAAAATAATAAAAAACAAGAAAAACAAGAAAGTGTATTTTCTAAATTATTTAAATGATAGATTTAAATATTCAAATTAAACTTATGATTTTTTCTTTTATATTTGGTTTTTTCTTTTCTTTAGTTATTGAAATCTTTAATAAAAAGGCAGAAAAATGTAAAAGCAGTGTAAAGATGATTTTATCATTTTTAGTAGTGTTTTTATCTACTATTATTTATTTTGAAGGTATAAATAGAATAGGGAATGCTATATTTCATATATATTCAGTAATAACTATTATTATTGGTTTTATTTCATATGATTTATTATTAAGATTAATTGCAAACAAAAGTAAA
>JAZRAM010000049.1:0-16742 GCA_045634565.1 Bacilli bacterium | reverse complement strand
ACGGTGCTGTTTGAAGGTGTTAAAAATATAACTTATAGACCCGAAAATATACAAATTGTAAATGGTATTGAATTAAGCGCTAAAATAGATGTTGGTACTATGCATATTTTAGGATATGATATAGATATCCAAAATAAAGATTTAAATAATAAATTAATTGAACTAAAAGATAACAGTGTTAACTCTGTACTATCAGTAATAGAACAATTAAAAAAAGATTATAATATCTTCTTTACTTATGAAGAATTAAAAGAACTTATAAATGCTAATCATAATTTAGGTAGACCTGATATAGCTAGATTACTAATAAAGAAAGGATATGTAAAAACAGTACAAGAAGCATTCGATAAATGCTTAATTGATGCCTACAATAAAATCAAGGGGCAAAAAAAAGGTATTCACTATAGTGAATGTATTGAATTAATTTTAAAAAGTAATGGTATACCTGTACTTGCTCATCCTAAAACATTACTATTAGATGATAAAGAATTATTACTTCTATTAAAAGATATGATAAGTTGTGGACTTATTGGAATTGAAGCATACCACTCTACTCATACTAAAGAAGAAGTAAGTAAATATATAGAGATTGCTGATGAATTGGGATTAGTTATAAGTGGTGGTTCTGATTATCATGGAATAAATACTAAACCTGATATAGAACTTGGATATGGGAAGAATAATAATTTAAAAATAAAACAACTTAGTATTTTAGACAAAATAAAAAGATGAGAAATCATCTTTTTTAAGCATTTAAATCCATAAATTCTTGATTTAAAGTTTGATATTTACTATCTAATTTTTGTTGTTCTGATTTTTCTAATGTATACCAACCTTTTCTAAACATAGTTTCATAAACTTCCCTTTGTAAGTTTGAATATTCATCAAACATAGTTTTAAATTCATTATATAGATTTTCATTACTAGCTTCTGTTAAGGCAACCGCATAATTTTTAACCATTTCTTTTAAAGTACCTAGTAATGAATTCATATAATCTTTATCATTAAGACTTGTTCCTTTAGGTACTTCTGTTTTAGGATTACTAATACTATTATTCATTGTTACCTCCTTGAATTATATTTAATACTTTACTCATATTACTATGAAATATATTAGATGTTTTTAATAATAAATTATTTAATTCTTCATCAGTAACTGAATTGGAAGCATTTAAACTACTTTTATAAGCTCCATAATTCCAATTAAACATATCACTTAAATAATCTAAATCTTTTGAGCTAATAATATTTGGTACTGCACTATAAGTTTCTTGCATAACTTTTCTCCTTTCTTTTTTATATTGTGCAAAAAGAAAAAAAGTTATACAAAAAAGAACTGTTTCCAGTTCTTTCAAAAGTCTACTTTTGTCTTGGTCTTAATAATTCTTTGAAAATTTCTTTAGAAGATACATTAGTATTATACATTGAATATTGACTAAATGCTTCTTCTTTTTTTCCTAATAGAACATTAAACTTTACAGATACAAATCTTTGCTCAACTATTTGGTTAACTTGTTCTAAAGTTCCTGGTATAACTTTACTAACAGCATCAATTATAATTGGTTTATCTATGTTAGCTATCATACCACTTTGTTTTTGTCTTACTTTAATAGGCTCCATTTCAGGTAATTCTAATACCTGATGAATAAATTGACCAAAAAGTAAATTTGTTAAAGTCTCTGTTATTTCTTCATCTGTAGAATATTTGATTGGATTTAATTCATCATATTCTAAATTATCAGTTAATTTTTCATGTAAATCTTCAGGCTCTAATTGTGCTTTTATAATAACTGTCATAGCAAATATTTCTAGTTTAGATAAACTTTCAGGATTTTCTGTAAATTGTTGAATCTTAAGATTTCTAAAATTCTCATCTTCATTAAATAAGTGTAAAAAAGTATTAAGATCTTCGAATGTTGTTTCTTCTACATTATTTTCTTGTGATTCAAGTAAACTATTATATATACCATTATTTCCAAATTGAATTATTTCTTCTAAAGCATATATTTCTAAAATAGATAACATCCCTGGATTTTCAAAATATAATTCTTCAACTTTATCTTTAAAATTCTCATCAGAATTATATTTCATTATAAATTCATAAATTTGTTGTTGTTGCTCCATATTAAATTTCATAAATTACTCCTTTATTAACTAAATAAATTATATCAAATAATAATTATTAAATCAATATTTTATCCTTTATATAAACCACCATTTATATGCATTGTTTGCCCTGTAACATATGATGAATCATCACTTGCTAAATATACAAATAAAGGCGCGATTTCAAATGTTTCACCCGCTCTTTTCATTGGAGCATCTGCACCGAGTGTTGGAATCTTTTCTGCTTCCCAACAAGCAGGTTGAAGTGCAGTCCAGAAATATCCAGGTGCAACTGCATTTGCTCTTATATTTTTATCTGCTAAGTTAGTTGAAAGTGCTCTAGTAAATCCTATTATAGCACCTTTACTGGTTACATAATCTATTAACTCTGGTTCACCATAGAAAGTTGTTACTGAACTAACATTTATTATAGATGCTCCAGAACACATATATTTAAGTGCTCTTTTAGTTAAATAAAATATAGAGTACATATTTATTTTCATAGTAACATCAAATTGTTCATCACTTATATCAAGTAAACTCTTTGTTTGAAATTGAACTCCTGCATTATTTACAAGTATATCTATCTTACCAAAGTTTCTCATTGTTTCTTCTACTATATAATCACAAAAGTTAGGATCTTTAACATCCCCTGGCATAAGTATACAAGTCCCACCTAAAGATTCTATATAATTTTTAGTTTCTTCTGCATCAATATGTTCATTTAAATAAGGCAATACTACCTTAGCACCTTCTTTTACATAGGAAATAGCAACTGCTCTACCAATACCAGAATCTCCACCAGTTATGATTGCTACTTTATCTTTTAATTTACCTGAACCTATATAGTTAGGATTATCAAATATAGGTCTTGGTTGCATCATATATTCCATACCCGGTTGTTCACATTGACATTGTGGTGGATATTGTACTTTAAACTCAGTACATTTTAACCCATTACCACACTCATCTACATATTTTAATCCATAATCATCTTTACCATTATTATTTGAATAATAAAACTTATAATCCATTAAATCACTCCCTATAAATTATATTCAAATAAAAAAATAATAAGCATAGCTTATTATAAAAATGGTTTTAATTTTTCTACAGCAGTTTCTTGTACTTCTACATATTTTTCTACTAACTTATTTATTTCTTCATTAGTATCTTTTTGATTTAATAATCTTCTGCCTTCAATAATTCCCATATTAGTTCCTTGCATTAAAAGTTCTGCAATTTTAGAAGTACTAGAATCCATTAAAGTTTTCATTTCAATTCCATACCAAGTCATCATCTTATTCATCGCACTTGTTTTATGTGGTTCATCTTCACTATATTCAGAATATATTTTATTTATTTCTTCACTTATTTCTTTGTATTCTCTATATTGTCTATCTAATTCTTTCTTTAGATTTTCATCTTCTACTTTATCCATTATAAAGTGAATGGCATCTCTACCCATACAAGCACCTTTACTTAATTCATCTAATACATTTACTTCATTATCTTTTTTACTCATAAAATCCCTCCAGTTATATATTGATTATTTTTTTGACTTTTATACAAAAAAATCTAATTTTATTTAATTAGATTTTTTCTTATTATATTTTATTTTTTTGTAAGTTTCTAAAACAATTAAAACTATTGTAGCCATTATAAGTAATACTATTAGATTTAAAACTGGTATTGAACTTGTTTTTAAGAAACTTGATAATATAGGAACTTCCATTACTATAACTTGTAAAAGTACTGAGAATATTACTCCATATAGTATTAACTTATTTTTCTTTATAGGGAATTTTAAAGCAGATTGTTTCTCACTTCTACAATTAAATACATGTATGTTTTGAATAAATACCATTAAAGCCATTATATAACCTCTTGAAGTATCTACATCTAATCCCATAGCTTTAATTAAATAGAACCATACAGCAAATACTACTAATCCTATAGTTAAACCTGAAAGCATAATACTATCGAATAAACTTTTATCAAATAAAGGTTCTTTTGGGTTTCTTGGTTTTTCATTCATTATACCTTCTTCTGCTCTTTCAAAAGATAGAGCAAAATCTTGAATACCATCTGTTACTACATTGAGCCATAAAAGTTGAATAGCAACCAGTGGCATTGGTAAATCAAATATAATTGATAGACAGAAGAATAAAACTTCCGCAAGCCCACAAGAAATTAAGAATAGAATTATCTTTCTAATATTAGCATAAGCTATTCTACCTTCTTTTACACCTGCAACAATTGATTTAAAATTATCATCTATTACTATCATGTTTGCTGTTTCTCTAGCTATATCAGTTCCACTACCCATAGCAATTCCTATATTAGCAGCTTTAAGTGCAGGAGCATCATTTACACCATCACCTGTTACAGCAACAAACTCACCTTGTCTTTTTAAAGATTCTACTATTTCTAATTTTTGTAAAGGAGTAACTCTTGTAAATATACATTTTGATTTTACATATTCATCAAACTCTTTTTTACCTTTTTTAAAATATTCATCTACTTCTACACCTGTTGTTACATCTGAAAACTCTTCAGTTAATTTTAATTCTTTAGCAATTGAAAAAGCAGTTAATGGATGATCTCCTGTAATCATTAAAACTTTTATACCAGCAGTTCTACATTCATCAATAGAAGCAACTACCTCTTTTCTTATAGGATCAATAAATCCTACCATTCCCATAAAAGTCAATCCTTTAATATCTTTTTCACTATATTTATCTTTCTTTCCTATTTTACCATTAGCAACCGCTATTACCCTATATCCTTCACTAGCAAGATTTTCATTTTGATTATCAAGTACTTTTGAAGTTATTTTTTCATCTATTAAGTTTATACTATTACAAAACTTCTTAACTACTTCTAAAGAGCCTTTAACAGTACAATAAATTTCATTATCTAATTCATAAAAAACAGCTGAATATTTATTTTCTGATTCATAAGGTATTATTTCTAATGTTTTTATTTTTTGAGTATCTACATTTAATTTTTTACCCATTACTAAAAATGCAACATCTATAGAATCCCCTACTATTTTTTCATCATTCATAATAGCTTCATTATTGATTGTACCTAATAAAGCAATTTCTTTAGCAAGTTCGATATTATCTCCTAATACTTTTCCTTTTGTACTATAACCAACACCTTCTATTTGGTACTCTTGATTATTTGGAAGTAATATTTTTTTAGCAGTTTGTTCATTTACTGTAAGGGTACCAGTTTTATCACTAGCAATTACAGTACAACTACCAAGCGATTCTACTGATTTTAATTTTCTTACTATTACATTTTTCTTAGCCATTTTATTTGAAGCTATTGTAAGAGCCATTGTTAAAGCTAAAGGAAGTCCTTCTGGCATAGCAGATACTGCGAGTGCAACTACCGATAAGAATATTGCATCTGGCTTTTCTCCTTTTGAAATAAGTAAAAAAGTTATAATGACTGCAATTACTAATACTAAAACACTTATTTGCTTAGAAAATTTTTCTACTCTTATTGTTAATGGAGATTTTTCTTCTTTTGTTTCATTTATACTTTTAGCTATCTTACCAATTTCTGTAGAAAGTCCAATAGAAACAACTATTGCTTTTGCTCTACCTTTAACTACACTTGTACCCGAAAACAACATATTATCTTGTTCAGTTATTTGAGCATCTTTTATATTTATAATATCACTTGTTTTATTTACTTGAACGCTTTCACCTGTTAATATAGCCTCATCCACCATTAGATTATGCGCTTCTATAATTCTCATATCAGCAGCAATCTTATCTCCTGACTCAAGTATTACTATATCACCTATTGTAAGTTCTTCAGATCGAACTTTTACTATTTCACCATTTCTTATTACTTTTACTTCTTGTTTAACAAGTTGTTCTAAAGCTTCAGCTGTATTATTAGCTTTATTTTCTTGATATGTTCCCATAATCAAATCAATAAGCACAATAAAAAATATAGCAAGCGCATCTATAACTTCTCCAGCAATTATAGAAACTATTATAGCAACTATCAAAAGTAATATAATAGGATCTCTAAGTTCATTAAAAAATATTTTTAATATACTATCCTTTTTCTTTTTAGGTAATATATTTTTACCATACTTTTCTATTCTATTATTTACTTCTTTATCCGTTAAACCATCAATACTTACATTTAATTCTTTTTCAATTTCTTTTATATCTTTATTGTAAAACATTTTTAATCAACCTTTCTTAAAAATAAAAAGACTCACTACTAGCGTAGACAAGTCTCGTTAATTAAAATAAAGCCAGATATAATCGCGGTGTTGACTTTATTACATTAGGTATGTTAACTACTCCCTTATCTATTATAATTATAACATACCTACTATTTTGTAACAAGTATTTTTAAAATTAAAAATATATTATTTTTTTATTTTACTTTTTACACTTTGTTTTTTATGGGGTAAATAATAGTGTTGTAAACCATGATAAGCTTCTCTATCAGTACCATATACTTCAAATCCAGGACTAGCATATTTTCTAATACCTTTTTCTATTACTTTTTGATTTAATAATTCTAATTCATTTCTTAATGTTTCGTTTCTATTAACTGAAACTCCAAAGTTCCATCCTATAAAATGATCTAAAAAACGATTTATAAAATATTTATTTGCTTCATCAAAATTTTCTTTATTTAATTTTTGATTTCTAATTGCTTTTTCAGTTATTGTTAAAGTTGCTTTACCTTTATAATTTTCTTTTACTTCATCATCTAATCTTAGCATAAAATAATATGGATCAATTACAATACCTTTTTCTAAAGATTTATCAAATATACGAACTAATTGAAGTATAATTTCATCCAAATTAGTAATTTCAGAATAAACATTTTGATTGTGTATTATTAATTTGTTATCTTTATAAAAACCAAAAGGACAAGTTGGTCTAGCATCATTTACTGGATATAAAAATATCATATTATTATCATCAATATTATAAGAATTACCTTTTTCATTTTTGATTTTCTTTAAATCATGCATAGTAAAATCTAAACCTAATGTATTAGCAATATCAATTATTTTTTTAGTATCCTCAGCTTTTTCATTATAAACAGTTTTGTTTTTTATTAATTGTTTTTTTAATAAAAGCAAATAATTTTTCATAATAAGAAACCTCCCTATAAAACTTGTTTATTATTATATCATATTTATAATTGTTTAGTATAGTTTTTTATATATAAAAACCACTTTATAAATAAGTGATTTTGTTTGTTACAGTGGTGCTGAATGACTGAATTGAACAGTCCTCTAAAGCTTACCATGCTTTTGTTTTACCACTAAACTAAATCAGCATTGGTACAAGAAAGGAGACTTGAACTCCCACGACCTTATGGCCACTACCCCCTCAAAGTAGCGCGTCTACCAATTCCGCCATTCTTGCACTTGGTTACCCCAGAAAGATTCGAACTTTCGCATATTGGAGTCAGAGTCCACTGCCTTACCGCTTGGCTATGGGGCAATAAAAGAATAATTAAATTATACTACTTATATTTTAATTATTCAAACTTTTTTTATTCTTTTCTAAAGAGTTCTTTAGGTACTCCACACAAAGGACATTTTTCTGGTGGATTATCTCCATAATGGATATACCCACATACCGGACAAACCCACTTTGTTCCTTGATTTTCATTTACTTCATTTTTTACCGGAGTCTTAAATTCATCCGTTTCAATCAATCTTTCAATTTCATTAGCAACTTCTTCTGCTTTCTTCAAATCAAGTTCTCCCATATCTTTTATTTCCATACCAGTTATTTCACTAAACTTTTTAAGCAGAGCTCTTTCTTCTGGAAATAACGTTTCCATTCTTAATTGTCCATTAACAAAAAATTTGTTAAATGTTTTTGATGGGTTATTTTTGTATATTTCATCTGCTACTACAGGGAATTCTTTTTCTGAAAATAATCCTTCACCTACTAAAATTACATTTTTATTTTTTAACTGTTCTTTAACTCTATTTAAATATAATTTAGTTAATTGAGCAGTATATGGTCCTCTAAAGTTAAATACTAATATTATATTATCTATTTCTTTTAAATCTTCAGCTTCAAAAGGTGTATCTATATTAATACATTTGCAATTTAATTTATCAGAAATTATATTAGCTATCTTATTCGCACTTCCATGGAATGTTTCATATGTTACTATAGTATTATTCATGTATTTCCTCCTTACAACTTATCATTTATATGACAATTTAATTATAACATAAATTATTAATTTAAGCGAGAGGTCTATTCAGGTTCATTCTATTTAGTTATTTTAGTATCAATATTTACTTGAAAACATATAAGGCTTAAACACACACTACACGTATGCGTTCACGATTAGACAAAGAAAAAAACCATATAAAATGGTTTCTAATTCATAAATGGTGACCGGTACGGGATTCGGACCCGTGAATGCATGCGTGAAAGGCATGTGTGTTAAGCCGCTTCACCAACCGGCCATATTTTAATAAGATGGTGGGCCTGAATGGACTTGAACCATCGACCTCACGCTTATCAGGCGTGCGCTCTAACCAGCTGAGCTACAAGCCCATCAAAAAGATATGACTATATAAGTATATCTTACTTTTTGTGTTTTGACAATACTTTTTTAAAAATTTTTTGATTTTTTTGAAAAAAGTATAAAAAAATAGCTGATTTAGCGCACACATTACATAGTATTATACTATTATTTCAACAAAAAAGGAACAATTATTTGTTCCTTAATGACTTAAACATTTTCTTCCACATACCAGTAGATGAATAATTTAAAATACCTACTTTGTATATTCTAATACCATATTTAATTAAAAGATAGTTTGTTATTAACATAATTATTGTAGAAATAATTATTTCAACTACACCTATTTGTCCCATTACAAGTAATGATGGTGAAAGAATAGCTGAAATAAATGGAAAGAATGATAATATTTTAATAAGTATAGATCCATCAAACATACCAGCTATCATTGATAAATAATATCCTATAAGAAGCGTAATCACCATAGGTCCTTGCACTTGTTGATAATCTTCTGCATTAGTTGTCATAGAAGCAAGTATACCAGCAAGTAATGAATAAGCAACAAATGTAAGTATCATAAGTATTATTGTAAATATAAGTATAGGCGCTAATTTATCCCCTATTGAACCGTTTAATATAGTATTTAATATATTAGACACTTCTGTACCTATACCATTTATTATGTTATCTCCACCTATTAATTTTCTTATACCAAGACCCAACAAAGCATATATAATCATCAATATTACTTGTAAAAATATAAATAGATTATTAGCTATTATCTTAGAAGCAAAATGAGTCTTAGGAGATACATTAGATATTATTATTTCCATACTCTTAGTAGATTTTTCATCATTTACTTCTGTTCCTATAAATTGAATTAAGAATATAGTTAACATAAAGAATGGTAAAATAATTATTGGAAATACAGTAGTTATTATCATTTCCATATTTTCATCTTCTGTTTTAACTGTTTCATCTAATATAACTCTATCTATTTCAATGCCTTTTAATATTTTATTATATTGTTCTTCTGTAAGTCCTATTGAACTTAATGTATACATACTAGTTGTTGTATTTAAAGCACCACTTATAATTTGATAATCATAAGTATCGAGTGTTGATAAAGAAATTAGTTTTGCTTTTATATCATTATTTTCATCATAAGATATTTCTATTAGTATAGCTTTATTTTCTTCTTTTTTTATTGTTGCTTGTATTTCACTAGCTGCTTTATCTGTTATTTCTACTTCATAACTAGATTCTTCTGTACCATATAGATTAGTCACATAAACATTTAATGCTTCTTCAAATGAAGGTGCGATTACACTTGTTTCATCAGTTATATATATTTTAGTGTTAGTATCAAAATCTCCACCAAACTTTGTAATTATACTATCAAGATTTATAAGTCCTACTATAAGTAAACCTATAACAATATTAGCAACTAAAAACCATTTTGATTTTATTTTTTTCTTTAAACTAACATTGATTAAAAAATTTAATTTACTTCTCATATGACTCACCTACTTTAGAAACAAATATTTCATTTAAACTTGGTTCTTCAACTACAAACTTAGTTACATTAGAACACTTACTTACATATTTAAATACATTTTCTATTGCTTCCTTACTTGATATTTTAACTTCATATTCTCCGTTTTTGAGTTCTACTACTTCTTCAACGCCTTTAACATTCTTTAATTTATCTAGTTCTACATTACCTTTTATAAAGATATTTTTCTTCATATAACTTTCTTTAATATCTTTAATATTACCAGATAACACTGATTTACCATTTACAAGTACAACTAATTTTTTACAGAATATTTCTACGTGTTCCATTCTATGAGATGAGAAAATTATAATGCTTCCTTTTTTAGATAAATCTAATATTTCTTCCTTAAATAATTCTATATTAAATGGGTCTAAACCTGCAAAAGGTTCGTCCAATATAAGTAATTTAGGTTCATTTAAGATAGCTGTAATAAATTGTATTTTTTGTTGATTACCTTTAGATAATTCTTTTATCTTTTTATTCTTATATTCTTCTATACCAAATTTTTTTAATAGATAATCTAATCTTTCAATTATAGTTTCATCACTCATGCCTTTTAAAGCACCAAAATATATTGCTTGTTCTTTTACTGTTAATTTAGTAAGCAAACTTCTTTCTTCAGTTAAAAAGCCAATATCATCAGTAACTGAATAATCAATTGTTTTACCATCTAAAGTAATATTTCCTTCAGTTTTATCAAGTAATCCCATAATCATTCTAAATGTTGTTGTTTTACCTGCACCATTAACCCCTAAAAGTCCAAATATTTCACCTTTGTTTACGGTAAAAGACAGTTTGTCAACTGCCTTAAAATCTCCATAATATTTTGTTACATTTTCTACCTTTAACATAAAATCACCTTAAAATATTCTAATTATATCATTATAAGTTACAAGAACCATTAGTATCATAAGTAATATAAATCCTATATTGTGTATTGTATTTTCTACTTTAGGATTAACTCTACTACCTTTTATTTTTTCTATTATGATAAATAATATGTGTCCACCATCGAATGCTGGAAGAGGTAAAAAGTTAATAAACCCTACATTTATACAAATGAGTGATAAAAGTGATATTACACTACTAAATCCTGCTCTACCTGCATCCCCTACTACACTAAATATTCCAACTGGTCCAGATAACATATTTAAACTAATATCTCCAGTAATTAAATAGAATACTGTAAATACCATTTGTTCTACTGTACTAAAGAATTTCAAACAAGCATATTTAATAGCTCCCCATAATCCAGTTACCTTTTCTCCTGTTATATAAAATCCATAACTATATCCTAATAATTCATCATCTTTATTTTCTTTTACTGTTACTTTAACTTCTCTTATTTTATTATTCTTATCCTTTAAAGTTAATAACAGTTCACCTTTTGCTTTATCTAATTCATTTAAAAGTTCTAAGTTATTAGTTATCTTTGTTCCATTTACTGAAACGATAATATCTCCAGCCTTTACTTCTTTTAAGCTACTTTTAGATATCTCTATATTATTTATTTCAAAGCCAAAATCTTTTTTGTGTGGCAAACCATTTTTACCTAAAGCAATTGGATGAACATCAACTTCTTTTTCATTGCCTTTAGAATCTTCTACAACCATATTAAAATCATCTTTAGCAGCTATAGTTAATTCTAAAGCAAGTTTATCATAGTTATTTACAAAATTACCATTTACTTCTACAATCTTATCGCTATTATTTAAGTTAGAAATTGTACTACCATCTATATAAACATTATTAACACTCACATCATTAAATAAACCTAGAAAAAATAAAAGTACAAAAGCAAGTATAAAATTCATCATTACACCCGCTACCATAATCATAAATCTTTGAAAAGCTGTTTTAGATCTTAAACTTTTTTCTACAGGTATATTTTTATCTTCTTCTACTTCTTCACCAGCCATTTGAACAAATCCACCTATAGGAAAAAGACGAATACAATAATTTGTTTCATCATTTTTTCTATTAAACTTAAATAACTTTGGACCCATTCCAATAGAAAATTCATATACATAAACACCATATTTTTTAGCAAACATAAAATGACCCAATTCATGTATAAAAACAGTTACTCCAAGTATTAAAACAAAATATATAATTGTCATCATTAATAATCACCTTTTTATAAAATATTTACAAAGAATGTGAAAGCTAACATCACAAATATAATACTATCTAATCTATCTAATACACCACCGTGTCCTGGCATAATATTAGAAAAATCTTTTACATTATATTTTCTTTTTATTGCTGAAAAGAATAAATCACCAAATTGTCCTACCAAGCTTAAGAATAGTACAACTCCTGAAATAGCAAACACAGATACATCAGGATTTATTACTGTTAAATAATAAACTGTACATACAAAAGTGCCAACAACACTACCTATAATAGTACCTTCCCAAGTTTTCTTAGGAGAAATAACTTCTAATAATTTATTTTTTCCTACTAATCTACCACCAAAATAAGCAAATGAATCAGTTATAATAGTTATCATAAATAAGAATATTACTAAATCTAAACCTTTAGCTCTATACATTGAAAATAAAGACATAGAGAATCCTAAGAAGAATACTCCACCTAATAAATAAAATGCATCCTTTATATTATATACTTTATCGTTGTGGTATAAAACTACTGGCATAAGTAAAGTTAAAAAAAGTCCAGCAACCATTCTATAATCAAAACTAAAATCCATGTTACCGTTTAAAGTACAGCCAAAATAAAGAAGTGTTATTAGGATATAAGCAACAAGTCTTATGAAATCAGGAAACTTCTTTTCTTTTTCTTTAACTTTCATAAACTCTCTTAATCCAAGAATAGTTAAAACAAAAAATGCTAAATTAAAAGGTACTCCTCCTATAATAAAAATTGGTATAAAGATTAGAAATGCTACTATAGCACTTATTACTCTTTCTTTCATATAATCACATCCTATATATAATTATAATATATTAAAGAAGTTATTACAACTAAAAAATGAAAAAAATTGGATTACTCCAATTTTATAATGAATCTATATTGATTCTTACTCTACCCATTTTTTTTACATAAGCACTAGCTTGTACTATTGTACGAATTGAATTAGCAATACTTCCACCTTTTCCAATTACTAAGCTCATATATTCACTTGGAACTAAAACTTGAATAACTGTATCTGTTTCAGATTCTATTTTATTAACTCTTATTCCTTCTACATTAGGTAGTAATTCACTAACTAAATATTCTGTTAAACTAATTAATTCCATAATTATTTACCAGCTTTCTTACTAGCCATTTTAGCTTCGTGGAATTCTTTTAAGATTCCTTCTTTACTTAAGATATCTCTAACTGTATCTGTAGGAGTTGCACCATTATTTAACCATTTCATAGCTAATTCTTTATCTACTTTTACAACTGCTGGTTCTTCTACTGGATTGTAGTATCCAACTTCTTCGATAAATCTTCCATCTCTTGGGAATCTTGAATCAGCAACTACGATACGGTAAAAAGGTCTTTTTTTAGCTCCCATTCTTTTTAATCTCATTTTAACTGCCATAAAGCACCTCCATTCACTGTATATAATATTAACAAATTATTTTGCTTTTGTCAACCTTTTTTAGTTAACAAAAATATTTCGAATTTTAAAAGAAAAAAAGTACAATAGTACTATTTTATAAAATCATCTTTTACTTTATCTATTTCTTCTAAATCTTTATCACTTAATTCATCTTCTATTTCATCCCATGGTTCTTCATCTTCTTCTATAGCTATTTTTACCTTTGTTTCCCCTACTACTTCTACACCTAATTCTTTTTCTATATCAAAGGTAATATTTTTTCCATTTATATTTACCCCTGAACAATTAGGTTGTTTAAGTGTTCTAACGATTATGTCTGTATCATTAGAAAGATCAGCATTTTCTTTTAATCTAACATTGAATAAATCATTATATGATATATTTTTATTTACAACTGCAGTTTTAGAATCATTTTCATATGAATACCATATATTTACATCATATGAACCACTAACACCTATTTTTTCATTTGTTTTATATCCTTTAAATTTATGATTTATTACCCAACACCCAAGTATTGTAGTTGGAGTATTTTCTATAGAAATACTATAATTATCTTTAAAATATTTTTTACCTTTACCAATAACAGCTTTAGTAACTATCTCCTTATATAATGACATATAATCACTCCTCAATTTAATATATGAAAGAGTTTAGTAAAAATGCACAAAAAAAGTAGTAAAAACTACTTTTTAATATTGATATGTATAATTTTGATCTAATGATGGATCTACATTTGTATCATCTTGTATAGCATAGGTTGCCATATAAGTTTCTAAATCAATTGTAGAATTTTTTGCTTCAGTAGGTATTTGTACTGAAGTACTATCTAAATTAGTAAATTCAAGACTTATAACTGCACTTCTTATTGATTCGTCGTTTAAAGAGTTTGTTAAATCCATAGATATTTTTACTAATTCATTAGAATTATTAATATAAAGGTCTAAATAATAAGTTTCAGTTAATTCAGTTGAACCATTATTTATATCAGCTAAACTATCTTCAAATTCTTTTAATTCTTCTTGTGATGGAGCTTGTGCTTTTACTTTATTTAATAGTTCATTATCGATAACCAATTGATAATGTTTAACATTATTTTGTTCATCTATAAGTTTAAAATGTTTTTGATCTAATACATCTCTTAAATAATATTCACTTGTATCATCTAAATCAACGTCTTCTTCCATTACTTCTAATTCATCTTCAGTCATTGTATAATGTACCCACATACTAGGTGTACTAGATGTAAGACCTAACATATCAATTAAACTTGAATTAGCAAATAAAGTTAACTTATCATTTAGAAGTGATGCATAAACATTTATTTCATCAAAAAGCATAGATTTGTTAAGTGTTAAATCAAAATTGTAATTATCATCACCTTGTTTAGCATATTTAAAAGTTGCTGAGAAATTCATAGAATCTTGTGTATCACTTTCTAGTAACAATTTAACATCTACAGTTCCACTATTTTCTCCTTTTTCTTCAAAATTACCTAAAGCTTTTTCAAGTACTTTTACATCACTATTAGAATTTTTATTGAAAGCAAATACCACTAAAACGAGTGCAACTACACCTAATAATACTCCAAGTAATACGAATACCCAAGCATTACTTTTCTTCTTAGTTTCTTTAGATACAGTATTAACTGTTGGGATTACATTTTCATTAACACTTGTTACTGGTGTAACTGGCTCTACTATTGCAGTTTGTTCTAATGGTTGCTCTACTACTGAAATTACATTTTCATTTGCTTCAACGTTAACTTCTGGTACTACTGGTTCAACGATTGCTGTTTGTTCTAATGATTCTACCTCAGGTTGAATTAAAGGAACAACCATTGGTGTTTCTTCTACTATACTTTCAGATTGAATATTTTGTTCTTGTACAAGTTCTTCTACTTTTTCTCCACATACTCCACAAAACTTAGAATTAGTTTCTATATTTGCTCCACATTTTTTACATATCACAACTATCATCTCCTCTATTATATTTAAATTATATCACACAAAATAAAAAAAAGTATATTTTTTTATACTTTTTCTATTATTTTTCCATCTAAACTCCATGTTTTAACTTCTGTTATTTTCACATCTACTATTTTACCTAAATAACTAAAGTCAGCATCTACATTTACTAATTTCATAGTATCAGTATATCCCATAAGTCTTCCTTCTTTTTCACTAGGAGATTCTAATAATACTTTTACTATCTTACTCATATATTTTTGATTAGCTTCATTCGCATATTTATTAACTACTTCATTTAACTCATATAGTCTTCTATTTTTTTCTTCTTCAGTTAAATCATTTTTCATAAGCGCTGCAGGAGTACCTACT
Organism: Bacilli bacterium; assembly: GCA_045634565.1. Taxonomy (GTDB): domain Bacteria; phylum Bacillota_I; class Bacilli_A; order RF39; family UBA660; genus UMGS1613. The sequence goes on along the minus strand of JAZRAM010000049.1, from coordinate 616 downwards.
CTAGGTGAATAAATAAATGTAAATGCTGAATCATACTTACACTTATTTACTACATCCAATGTGTCTTTAAAATCTTCTAAAGTTTCTCCTGGAAAAGCAACTATTATATCAGTAGTTATTGAACAGTTTGGAACTCTATTTTTTATTTTATTAAATAATTCTAAATATTTTTCTTTAGTATAACGTCTTCCCATAAGTTTTAATATTCTATCACTACCTGATTGTAGTGGTAAATGAATATAAGGCATTATATTATCGTATTTAGCAATTATATCTATCATTTCATCATCAAAATCCCAAGGATGACTAGTTACAAATCTAACTCTTTCTATACCTGTTTTAGCTACTTCTTCAAGTAAATCTCCCATAGTATAATCCATATTTAAATCCTTACCATAAGCATTAACATTTTGACCTAATAAAGTAACTTCTTGATATCCTTCTTTAACTAAAACATTAATCTGTTCTAAAATATCATCTTTTTCTCTACTTCTTTGTTTTCCTCTAGTTTAAGGTACTATACAATAAGTACAAAATTTATCACACCCATACATGATATTAACATAAGCTTTATATTTATTATCACGTTTAACAGGCATACCTTCAACAATATTAC
>JAZRAM010000048.1:0-8990 GCA_045634565.1 Bacilli bacterium | reverse complement strand
ATAAAATGTATAAATCAAGATAAAACAATAGGAATAATAATATGTAAGAAAGGTAATGAGTTTGTTATGGAATATTGTAGTGATGATAGGATATTTGAAACTAATTTTATATTAAATTAAAAAAGATAACTAATTTATCTTTTCGTTTATTTTAAAATTTAATCTATTTATAGGAAACTCAAAAGCATAATATACATTTTTTTTAGGAAGAATAATTCTATAAGGTTTAACATTTTTAAATATATATAAAACTTTATAATTTTTATCAGTCATAATAACATCAATAGGTTTTAGCATAAATATAGTATGTATTGAATTACACTTAGGAAAACATAACCCATAATTTATATTTTTAGTAAACATAAAGCCTTTAAATCTATTAAAAAAATTATTACACATTTTAACTTCCATATTTTTTATTATCATATTAACACCAATCATAGTATATCATGTTATTGACAAAAACACAAAAAAGTTATAAAATTAATATAGTATTGGAGAGTGCTAATATGCAAAAATTAAATAATAAAGGACAAGCATTAGTAGAATATTTATTAATAATAGCTGTTGTAAGCGTAATAGTTGTTAGTTTAGTTAAATTGTTAGGTGGATATTTACAAGATTCAATTACAAAATCTTCATGTGAACTTATGGATAAAACATATGTAGAAGGCGCTAAACCTGGTGAAGGCGTTTGTGAAGATAGTACTAATGTTTTAGAATAATATTTATTGACAAACTATATTTAATAATATATAATACATATATCAATTATGAAATGCAATGACGGGGTTGGAATCCAAGAGCAATATAAAAAAGAGTGATTCTTCTAGAATAAGTAAGGTGGGACCACTTATCAGTAATGATAAGCCCTTACATAATATTCTAGAAGTTTTTTATTTAGGAGGAGATAATATGGAAAAAATAACAATGGAAAAAATGGTTAATTTATGTAAACAATATGGATTTATATTTCAAGGAAGTGAAATATATGATGGTCTAGCTAATACTTGGGATTATGGACCTTTAGGAAGCAGACTTAAAAATAATGTTAAAGATGCTTGGAGAAAAAGATTTATTCAAGAAAGACCAAATGCTTATGAAGTAGATGCAGATATTTTAATGCATCCAAGAGTTTGGGAAGCATCAGGACACGTTGCTTCTTTTGCAGATCCACTTACTGATTGCCGTGAATGTAAAACAAGACATAGAGCAGATAATCTTATAAATGACTTTAGTGATAGTAGTATTGGAGATGCTATGACTAATGAAGAAATGATTAACTACATAAATGAAAACAAAGTACCATGCCCTAAATGTGGTAAAACTAATTTTACTGAAATTAGACAATTTAAGTTAATGTTTGAAACTCATAGAGGTGTTACTGAAGATGCTAAAAGTGTAGTCTATTTAAGACCTGAAAATGCACAAGGAGAATATGTAAATTTCTTAAATGTGCAAAGAAGTATGAGAGCAAAACTTCCATTTTCAATTGGACAAATAGGTAAAGCATTCAGAAATGAAATCACACCTGGTAACTTTACTTTTAGAACTATAGAGTTTGAACAAATGGAATATCAAACATTCTGTAAAAAAGGTAATGATGAAGAACTTTACAATTACTTTAAAGAATATGGTAAAAAGTTCTATATGGATTTAGGATTACCTGAAGAAAAATTAAGGTTCCATGACCATGAAAAACTTGCTCACTATGCTAAAGCAGCTTGTGATATAGAATACTTATTCCCATTTGGATGGGGAGAAGTTAATGGTACTCATAATCGTACTGATTTTGACCTTACAAGACATCAAGAATATAGTGGTAGAAGCATGGAATACTTAGATCCTGAAACTAATGAAAAATATATTCCATATATAATAGAATCTACTTATGGACTTGATAGAACTATTTTAGCATTACTTTTTGATGCTTATCATGAAGATCAATTAGAAGATGGTTCAACTAGGGAAGTATTAAGTTTACATCCGTATCTTGCACCATATAAAGTAGCAGTTTTACCACTTGTTAAAAAATATCACAGTGAAAAAGCATTAGAAGTATATAATAAACTTTCAAAAGTATTTATGACTACATATGATGAAACTGGTAACATTGGTAAAAGATATAGAAGAGAAGATGTTATAGGAACTCCATTTTGTATAACTATTGATGATGAAACTATAAACAATAATACAGTTACAATAAGAGATAGAGATACTATGCAACAAATAACACTTAACCTTGATGAAGTAGAAAACTATGTAAAAGAAAGAATACAATTTTAAAAGGACATTAAAGTCCTTTTTTTAGTGTTTGTAAAATATAATCTTTTTTAGTATCATCAGAATTATTCCAAAGTATTTCAAAGAATACTCCAAGTCCTGGAAGTGTTATTTCATCTTTATCGTATATAGATTCTTCTATAGCTTTTTTTATTTCATCTACATTACTATCTTCAAAGTTATTTATAATACTTTTTCTAATATCTATGTCCATAAGTATCTCCTTTCTATTTTATAATGATAAAAAAATAAAATTATATACAGAAAAAAGAAACTTAGTTTCTTTTATACCATATAGTAATTGGAATCATTATATTTATTATTCAAGTTATTATTGTTTAAGTTTTCTAATCTAGTAACTCTTTTATCAAGTAAGTTTATTTGTTGTTCTATATTATTTAATTGTTGTTCAAATGTATTTTGTGAAATCCCCATATTAGGCATCATAGGTTGCTGCTGAAATCCTCCTTGATACATTGGATATCCCATTGGTGGCATCATAGGTTGTGGATATACAGGATAACTCATGTTATTTGAACAATTTCTTTTTTCTTTCATAAATCCCTCCTATAAAATTATATGTGATTTATTTATTATATTCATAAAATGTGTTATAATTAAGTAGGTGATATTATGAGACTTAGAAATGTAAAAGGAGCTAGTGCTATAATAGAGAATTCTTCTTTTATAATAAAAGATTATAAAGAATATAAAGGTAAATATAAAACTCTTTTTAATAATAACAATCCTATACATATAGAAATAGGCATGGGTAAGGGAGATTTTATAATAGGTATGGCTAAAAAACATCCTGAAATTAATTTTATAGGTATAGAAAAGTTTGATAGTGTTATTGTTAGAGCTATTGAAAAAATAGATGAAGATATACCTAATTTAAAATTAATTAGAATGGATGCAACTGAAATAGAAGAAGTATTTGATAAAGAAGTAGATACTATTTATTTAAATTTTTCAGATCCATGGCCTAAGAATAGACATTCTGATAGGAGACTTACTAGTTTAAAGTTTTTAAAAAGATATGATAGTTTATTTAAGGGAGAGCAAACTATTATTATGAAAACGGATAATAGAAAGTTATTTGAGTTTTCTTTAATAGAGTTTAATAATTATAACTATAAGTTTGAAGAGATTAGTTTGAATTTATATAAAGATGATATAAAAGATAATGTTCAAACTGAATATGAAAGAAGATTTCATGAATTAGGTTATCCTATTTATAAAATAATAGTTAAGAAGTAGTGTACATCTTATTTACACATATTATAAATAAAATATAGTAAAAAAAATAAATATTTGTTATAATAGAGTAGGAAGGTGTCTTATGAAAAAGATAATACTAACTATTTTATTGGTTTTAGTACTAACTGGGTGCTCTATAGTTAGAATAGATACAAGTAGTATTGATAATATACTTAATGTAATTTTAACTAAAAATAATACATTATTTAATCAAGTTGGACAAGGTTATAAGTATTATTTACCTGGTGGAGTTACTTACATAGGCAGTGATGATTCAAATAATATATTATATTGTAATGGTTCGTATTATTATTTATATATAGATGCGATAAGTTATTATTATAATACTACTGTTGATTATAAAGAAAATAGCAACTCATATTATTCTAAGTTAATTTCTAAAAGAGATGGTTATAAGTATTCTGGATATATCGAAATAAACGAAAAAGACGGTTTATATTATTTAGATTTTGTTTATAATTATGCAAAAATAGAGACTATAGTTTCTAAAGAAAATTTAAATAATGCAGTATTAAATGCATCTTATATTTTATCGACTGTTAAATATAATGATGATATTATTAATCTTATGTTAGATGATGATTATTTTACGAATAAAATTGGTAAATACAATAATTATAATTCAAAAGAAGAAAGTGAAAAATTTATATTAGAAAAAGAAACTATGATGGAAGAAAGATAAGGTGAAAAAATGGGTTTTTTTGAAAAAGTAAAAAATATGTTTACTGAAGAAGTAGAAGATGATGATGTAAAAGTAGAACAAATAAAAAAAGAAGTTACTAAGGTAGCTATTGAATCTCCTAATGCTAAGGAAGAAGTAGAAGAAGAATATAGTTTTAGAAATGAAGATAAAGTTAATATTCCAGTGTTCTTTGATGATAACGATTTTAGAGATTTAAATTTAGAAGAAAAAAAGGTAGAAACAAAAAAAGAATATAAAGAAAGAGAATTATATGGTATAAAAAAAGAAGAACCAGTGGTTGAAAAGAAAATTTTTAAACCAACACCTATTATTTCTCCAGTGTACGGTATTCTTGATAAGAATTATCACAAAGAAGATATAGTATCTAGAAATGAAGTAAGAATTAATAGTGCGGAAAAGAATGTTACTGAATCATCTATAGATACTATAAGAAATAAAGCTTACGGCACTTTAGAGGATGAGTTAGAAAATACTTTATTTGGGGCTAATTCAATATTATTTAAGAAAGATAATAAACAAGATGAATTAGAAATTAAAGAAGTTAGTGATGATGTTTTAACTGATTTAACTGATGATATAAGTAGAGAATTAGATGAGCTTTTAATAAGAAAAGAAAGATATATTGATGATATAGAAGAAGTACAAGAATTAGAGGATTTAGTAGAAAAACCAATAGATGATATTGAAGAGGATATTAAAGTAGAAAAGGCTGATTTAAATGATGATGATTTGTTAGGTTTTATAGACTCAACACTTTATAAAGATGGAGATGATGAATAATGATGGTAAATTTAAGTCAATTATTAGGACTAATTTTATATATAACTGCTATAATTTTAGTAATTGTTTTTATAGTATTAGGAATAAAATTAATAAAGACTTTAAAAAAAGTAGATAATATTATAGATGATGTTAATGAAAAAATGGACAAAGTAGATGGGGTTTTTGACATTATTGATAAAACTACAGATTATGCAGCTGGAATAAGTGATAAAATTATAAGTGGCATATCTAGTTTTATTGGTCTTTTATTAGGAAAAAAGAAAGGGAGAAATGACGATGAGTAAGAAAAAAAGTGGATTAGGTAAATTTTTGTTAGGCGCTGGTATAGGAGCAGGTCTTGGAATGTTACTTACTAAAAAAACTGGTAAAGAAAATAGAGAAGTATTAAAGAAAAAAGTAGATGAATTAGTAATTAAAGCTAAATCTATTGATGTAGTAGAGGTTAAAGAAAATATTGAAGCTAAAGTAGAAGAAATAATGGCTGAAATTTCTGACTTAGATAAAGAAAAAGCTTTAAAAATAGCTAAAAAGAAAGCTGAACAGATAAAGGAAAAAACTGAAGAGTTAGTAGAATATGTAATTGAAAAAGGAACTCCTGTTTTAGAAAAATCAGCATGTTTGGTTAGGGAAAAAGCAATTGAAGTAACAAAAGAAGTATTAAAAAAATTAGAACAAGAAGAAAAGTAATTCTTCTTGTTTGCCATGAGGTGAATATATGAAAAAGTATATTAAATATATTGTGTTAGTAGTAATAATGATAGTAATTTTTATATTAGGATTTTTCATTTATAAAAATTTGTTTGCTGACTCAGTCAATTCGAGATATAAAGATATAGAAAGTCATAAGTTGACTAACGATGAAAAAAATTCAGCAAAAGATAAAATAAATGATTTAGAAAAAGTAAAAAATATAAATATATATAAAGATTCTAAGGTAATTAAAATAGTAGTTAAGTTAGAAGAAGATATAGATTTTGAAAGTATAAAAACAAAAGCAAATGAAATAATAACTAGTTTTAGTGAAGAAAACCTTTCTTATTATGATTTAGAATTTTTTGTAGAATCTTCTAATAAAGAAAGTGATGTATATCCACAAATAGGATATAAGTTTAAAGCTAATGAAGAGTTTGCTTGGTAGGTGAAGTGTATGAAAAAAAATAATAAAAAAATAATTATATTAATTGCATCGATATTAGCAATTTTAGGAATTGCTGGTTTAATTTTTCTGTTAGTTAATTCTAGAAATAGTAATTCTTTAACGTTAGAAGAAAATAAATGGATTGATTCGAACAAACAAAACGTTATTGATATAGCGATTATGAATGATATACCAGTATTAAGTAATAATGGTGAAGGATTAGTCTATGATTATTTAGATTTTGTTACGGATGAATATTCTTTAAAGTTTAATGTAATTCCTAATAAATTAGATAATTTAGTTGATTATCAATATAATATGGATGTAGTATCAGGTGTTACTGAAAATGATATAGTTTTATTGGAAGATAATTTAGTGTTAATTACTACGGACAATAAAGTATATAATGATTTAAGTGATATTACTAATTTAATAATAGGCGTTGCTACATCAGACAAAGAAATTGTTTCAAATTATTTATTAAATAATAATATAACATTTGTTGAATATACAACATATGCTGAATTAAAACAATCTATGGTATCAATGACAAATGTTAATGGTATTATAATTCCAAAAACGATATTTACAGAAGAAATAATTAAAAATGACTATAATATTTCTTATCATTTTCATGATTTAAATAAATATTTTGTTTTAAAAACAATGGGCCAAAAAGAACTAAATAACATATTAAATAAAAGTTTTAATATTTGGAATGAAGAACAATATCTTACAAGTTATAATATGAATCTTTTAAATAGTTATTATAATTATAAAAATATAACTGATACTGATCAAAAAAAATTACATAGTAAAAGTTATTCTTATGGATTTATAGATGATGGTATTTTTAATGTTTTAGAAAGTGATAAGATAAAAGGAATAAATGAGTTAGTATTAAAAGATTTTAATAGATTTACAAATTTATCAATAACTTACACTAAATATAACAGTATTAGTAAATTATTAAAAGAATTTAATTCTAAAAAAATAGACTTTATTATGGATTCAGTTGATACAAGTAGTTTTACTAACGAAGTATATACTACGACTGGAGCATACGCTAAACAATTAGCAATCGTTTCAGGCGTTGGAAATGTAGCTGTTATTGATGGAATTAATTCTTTAAAGAATAAGGAAGTTTTAGCAATAAAGGATTCTTATTTAGAACAATATTTAACAAGTATGGGAGTTAAAGTTAAACTTTATAATAACTTCACTGATTTGTCTATAGATTTTTCTAGCAATGATATAGCAATAATAGATCTAGAAAATTATAATTATTATAAAACAAGTTCATTTAAAGATAGTAAGATAAATTATATATTGGATTCAAATGATAAATATAAATACATAATAAACAATACAGAAGAGAATATTATGTTTAAAGACATATTTGACTTCTATTTAAGATATAATTCTACTAAGGAATTAGTAATTGATAATTATGATGATATAGCTTATGAAAATAAAAATATAGTATATATATTAGTATTTATTATATTAGTCTTATGTTTATACTTAGTTATTGATTTCTCAAACCATATGAAAGTAATGTTAAAGAAAGTTAGAGAAAATAAAAAAGTACATTTAAGTAAAGAAGATAAAATTAAATATATAGATCAACTTACTTCATTAAAAAATAGAGCTTATTTAAATAGTAGAATAGAATCTTGGGATGAATCAGAAGTATACCCACAATCTATAATAGTAATAGATTTAAATAATGTTTCTTACATAAATGATAATTATGGTAGAGAAGAAGGAGATAAAGTTATTACAGAAGCAGCTAATATATTAATTCAACACCAAATGCAAAATAGTGAAATTATTAGAACAGACGGTAATGAGTTCTTAATATATTTAGTAGGATATAGTGAAAAACAAATTATTTCTTATTTAAGAAAATTAAATAAAGAATTAAAAGGATTATCTCATGGATTTGGTGCGGCTTCAGGTTATAGTATTATTACTGATGCTATTAAAACAGTAGATGATGCTGTTAATGAAGCAACACTTGATATGAAAAATAATAAAGAGGATATTGATTATTAATATCCTTTTTTTGTTATATTTTTTATAAAATATGGAATAATAAAAAAAGAAATATCTATTAGTATAAAGTAAATCCATTTAACGTAACTTTTTATAATATATTTAAAACATAAGTTATTCACAATTATTATGACAATATATAAGACTGTTTATACTAAATAAACTTAATAAAAAAATTTTTATTGTATTTGTTTTAATAATTTAAATAATACTAAAATATAGACTGTTAAAATGTAAATTAGACAGTCTTTATTGTTAAAAATATAATAAAATACAAAAATAAAGTAGAAATAATTTTAATATCGTGATATACTTTATACAGAATAGGAGAGATGAAAAATGAAAAAAGGTTTTACCTTAATAGAACTATTAGCAGTAATAGTAATACTAGCGATAATAGCGTTAATCGCAGTACCAATAATATTAGGAATAATAAATGATGCAAGAGAAGAAAGTAATAAAAGAAGTGTAGAATTATATGCTTCAGCTGTAAGAAATGGTATAGCAGCCCACCAACTAAGAACGGGAAATGAAGTATTACCAGGAACATATACCAAAGATAATAAATTACCATTTGAAGTAGAATATGATGGTGATGTAGAATGTACAAGTATAATAATATCAGATGATAGTAAAGTATCATTATTAGGATGTACAGTAAATGATTCAGAAAAACAATATAGTTATGGTATTAAAGAAAATACAACCGAAAAAGCTTGTAAATTAAGTGATGAAGATTCAAAC
>JAZRAM010000047.1:0-7059 GCA_045634565.1 Bacilli bacterium | reverse complement strand
AAACCAATCATTCTCAGAATTTATTTCTTGTAATAATTTACCAGCTTCTGGTTCTTTTAATCCATTTATTACAGCTACTCCTGTAGAACCTGTTCCGCACATATCTAAGTTAAATAAGAATTTCACCTTGTCTAATTCTATCAAAGGATTCTCCGCAGCAAATTTAGAACCTAAAAGACCTATCTCCTCCCCTGTCGCAAATATAAATACAACTGAATGTTCTGCTGGATTTTTTGCGTAATATTTGGCTAAATCTAAAAGAACCGCTACTCCGCTTGCATTGTCATTGGCTCCCGGAAAGTAAACATCTCCAACCTTTCCTAAGTGATCGTAATGTGCAATAAAGACAAATGAACTGTCCTTATACTTTGTTCCCTCTACTTTCGCCCATACGTTTTGAGATTCGTAAGAAGGATTGTATTGACTTTTAATATCTAAAAATAAATATTCAATTTTCTTTTGTATTGGTAAACCTTTGAGTTGCAAAATAGGAAAATCCATTGTGTTTCTTCCTGTATAATATTGTATTTTGTCATATCCCTGAATTACAGCTAATTTCGGAGAAATTTTCTCTTGTTTTAACCCTCTTAAAAATCTTACTATATCTGAATATTCTGTAGTTTGTATATTGAATAATAAGACTTTATCTTGTAATGTTTTAAGATTAACTTTATCAATATCCTTTTTGTTATTGAAAATTAAAGGTTTAGTATTTTTTAACTCGATTTGAGTAGTAGGAGAGGAGCCAAAAACTAAATAATCCTTTCCTATTTTTAAACTATCTCCTGTTTCAGAAAGTGATAATTTTAAATCTAAAATACTATTTATAGGAAAATTTACTAATTGAAAACCATTGTTTCCTAATAACTTAGCTCCGCTTTTCGCTAATTCATTTTTAATAAAATTTGCAGCCTTTTTATCTCCATTTTCTGTGTAAGCCCTGCCTGCCATGTATGCACTACTTAATGTATCCTTACAGTAAATTGCATATTTGTAAGATTGACCATAAGTTAATGTGCTAATAATCAATAATAATAATAAAATTTTTATTCGCATAACGATTTGTTTGAATTGATTAAACATCTTTGATTTTTCCATTTACCTTTCCAGTCTTTATCTTCTAATATTAAATTATTTTTGTCTAAATTTTTGAATTCCTTGTTTTTAGATATAATTTTAACGTAGCCTTTATCTATTCTATCTCTTATATAACTGAAAATTAAATCATTATTTTTTCCATGCTTTAAATACAAATAGATTCCAACTTCGTTATTATACAAATCCATATTCATAGATGCTTCGTCATATCCCGATTGCGGATTTATCTTATATACATAGGCATTATAATTCTCATACATGCAACCTATACGTCTTGCTTTTTCTACGCCAATATTTGAAGATAATTTGTACATCCACAATAAATGTCTGAACGCATCATATTTTCCAGATTCTATTTTTTTATTATAAAAAGTGTTATCAACTTTTGATAAACTATCAATCGTTATTAAAACTTCATTTGATATATTTAAAGATTTGTAAACTGTATTAAAATTTTCCAATACCCACACCTTATCTTTCAAACTTAAACTTTGAAAAAATAATTCTTTGTTTTGAGAAAATATATCAAAGAAAAAAAATAATAATCCTAAGAAAAAAATGATTTTTTTCATGCTTTATTTAACTCCAAAATACTCAAAAAAACAAGGGGTTTATACATTACGACTAATTTTTTTTGATTTATTTGCATTTAAAACCATAAAAAATTCAAAAAATTATCTTCTAACAAATTGTTTTTCTAATATTTAAGTTTAATAAAAAGGAAAAAAATCATTTTTCAAAATTTTCCGAAAATGGATGTGTTTTATATTATTCCTAAGCTTTTTGATATATCTAACATCCTTAATATTGGTTTTTCGGCTGCCGATATCAATTCTTGTGATAACACGATTTCATTATTTAAATTTTCGAGAACATCTACTACTTTTTCCATTGTATTTAATTTCATATGACGACAATCGTTGCAAGCAATATTTTCATTTGGCGTAACTACAACAAATTCTTTGTTTGGATTATCTTGTTTTAATTTATGAGTAATTCCCGATTCTGTTGCAACTAAGAATTTATCGTTTTCAGAGTTTTTCACAAATTTAATCATAGCCTGAGTTGAACCAACAAAGTCTGCAAGTTGCAAAACTGAATCATTACATTCTGGATGCGCTATTAAGGTATAATCTTTGTATTGTTCTTTTAAATTTTTTACATATTGCGCTGTTAATAACTCATGAACCTCACAACAACCGTTCCAAAGAACCATATTACGCTTAGTTATTCTATTTATATATCCGCCTAAATTTCTATCAGGAGCAAATATAATTTTCTGATTTTCAGGGAGAGATTCTATTATTTGCACAGCATTTCCAGAAGTACATATAATATCTGAAAGAGTCTTTATTTCAGCAGAACAATTTATATAAGAAATAACAATATGATCAGGATATTTTTCTTTGAATGCTTTAAATTCTTCATATTTACATGAATCTGCTAATGAGCATCCTGCATTAAAATCTGGTATTATTACCTTTTTATTTGGGTTTAGTATCTTTGCAGTTTCTCCCATAAAGTGAACACCACACAATAGTATAACATCAGCAGTTGTATTCTTAGCAATTTGAGCTAAATTTAAACTATCACCCACATAATCAGCACATTCTTGTATTTCAGGTAAACAATAATAATGTGCTAATATTATTACATTTTTTTCTTTTTTTAATTTCTCTACTCTTTCAAAAAAATAACTTCTATCCATATTATTATATATTTTTTTAAATTTATTTTATTATTATAATAATCCTGTTGATTTTGTTAATAATTCTTTTCTTTGTAAAATTGAATGCAAATATACGATTTTTTATTAACAAAACAATGTAAATTATCTACAATTTAAAAGTGTATATATCAGTAATTTATCTATTTTATTAACAAATTATTCATTTATCCTTTTTGTTAATAAAGTTATATCAAAATAATAGTAGTTTATTTGTTAATAATATGTTGATTTGAGTGTTAAATAATCGTTAAATATTAACAAAAAATAAATTGTTAATAGCTTTTAAAAGGTTATTAACTAGTAATTCACAATTATTTTGTTGATATTTTTTGCCATAATTATGATGATATTTTTTAAAATATCTTATCTTTGCGACTATTATAACATTAAATAAAATTAAACTATGAGTAATAAGATTATTCCTATGGCTTGTGACCACGCTGGTTATGAATTAAAAGAGTATTTAAAAAAATACCTTAAAGAAAAAGGCTTTGAAGTTAAAGATTTTGGTACTAATTCTACTGATTCTGTAGATTATCCAGATATGATTCATCCTTTAGCAAAAGAAATCAATGAAGGAATTTATGAAGTTGGTGTTATTATGTGTGGTAGTGCTAATGGAGTTTCAATGGTTGCTAACAAATATCCTAATGTAAGATGTGCTCTTTGTTGGGAGGAGGAAATTGCTAAATTAGCAAAACAACATAATAATGCTAATATTATATCTTTACCAGCTCGTTTCATATCTCAAGAAAAGGCTTCTTTAATAGTAGATTCTTTTTTAAACACTGAATTTGAGGGCGGTAGACATCAAAAAAGAGTAGATAAGATTTCTATAAAATAGTTTTTGATGAATACGAGTGAATATAAGAAGTTTTTACATAGTTGTAGTAAAAATATTGATAATTCTAAATTAGAATTATTAGATGTAAATGATGTTGTTCACTCTATTTTTGATGATATAGATAAACTTAAATTACAAGCTTCTAAAATACGACAAAAGTTTATTAATAACATAGTTGACAATCTATTATTATTTGAAAAAAATGTTACTAAAAACAAAGCAAATGTTAATTTATGTTTATCTTATGATGAGTTTTTTGAAAGTTTAATAAAACTTTTAAATAGTAAAAAAATAAAGGAAGTTAATTTTTTTCCTTCTGATTTTAGCGAAGAATTAAACTTGGATAATATGTTAAAATCAGAAGGAATTTCTTTTTTCTCAAAAGAAAATTTTTGTTCAATTCATGAACCATCATTAGGAATAGTAGATACAGGAAGTTTATTTTCCGTTTTTAATTCTATTTTTGAAATGGAGTTAATTATGGATTCTAAATACAAAATATTTATTATTCCTATTAACAAATTTATTTGTAATATATCTGATATTGATATATTTACATATATTTTTTCTATATATAAGCAGAATTCTAATTTTCCATCAATATCAAATATTTATACACCAAATTCTTCTGAAATTAACTCTGAAACTCATATATTTATAGTAGATAATGGGAGGAGTAATTTATTATCTTTAAAAGAGCAAAGAAAATCTTTATGGTGTATAAATTGTAGTGCTTGTAAGAGAGTATGTCCAGTTTATCAAACAATAAAAGACAATCCTTATAATAATTCATTTACAGGACCTATAGCAAATGTGATGTTGCCTTTTTTAGAAAATTATGAAAGTTATAGACATTTGAGTTTTAATTCTGTACTTTGTGGTAATTGTTCTAATATTTGTCCAATGAATATCCCAATTTCTGATTTAATTATTGAAAATCGTAAATACTTTTTTGATTATAAAATGATGGATTACGAAGATAATGTATTATTTTTTAGTTTTAAAAAATTCTTTTTTAGCAGAAAAAATATGAATCGAAAAGCCTGGTTAAAGAGATTTTTATTACGAAAAGTTCTTCCTAAAACTGTAAAAAAACAAATACAATTACCTCGTTTTTCTAAAAAGACATTGTATCAAATAAAGCAGAAAGAAATAAAAGATGGACTATAAAATCAATAAAATATTAAATGAAGATAAATTGTTAGATTTGATTTATAACAATAATGTAAGTAAATTTAAAACTTATGTTGATGAAGAATTTAGTAAAAAGGAATTATCTTATTACAATAGTGAGCAAATTCTTTCTTTAATAAAGTATTTAGATTTAACTTCTTTGAAAACAACGGATAATTTAACAAATATTATTGATTTTATAAAAAATTCTTCTTTCGAATTTAATGGAGGGAGTTATAACGTTGGAGGAATATGTTGTTTTTCTAAGTTTTTGCAACAAATAAATCAATATAAACCTTCTAAACAAATAAAATCTGTTGTTGTAACAGGAGGATTTCCTCATTCTCAACTACCTTTATCTATCAAATTAGAAGAAATAAAATATGCTATTGAAAATAATGTTGATGAAATAGATATTTGCTTAAATAGAGGAGTGTTTTTAGAAGGACAATATGAAGAAATCAGACAAGAAATTTGTGCAACAAAAGATTTACTTAAACAATCCGATAAGAAAATATTGTTGAAGGTAATATTAGAAGTAGGGGAGATAGAAAGTTATTCAAATATAATGCAGGCCTCTCTTTTATCTCTTGAATCAGGTGTGGATTTTATAAAAACATCAACAGGAAAAATACCACAAGGAGCTGATATATATTCAGTAATTGTAATGTTAATGGCATTAAGGGAGTATTACAAAAAAACAAAAATATTAAAAGGAATAAAGATAGCAGGAGGGGTGAAAACAATTCAAGAATCTATTCAATATAAAGACATATATGAATATTTTATTTTCAAAAATCCAAGTAATGAATTATTCAGAATAGGTTGTAGTCAATTATTTGACAAAATCCAATCGGAACTATTAAAAAATAATAATTAAAGAAATATAATATGAATTCTATCACTATAAAGACAGTAACTACAAAGAAAGAATTTAAAGCGTTTTTAAATTTTCCTTATAAGCTCTTTAAAGATGACAAACAATGGGTTCCTTCTTTGATAATTGATGAAAAAAATACCTTTAACAAAAAGAAAAACCCAGCATTAGAATTTTGTGAGTATAGAATCTTTTTAGCATATAAAGGTTCCGAAGTAGTAGGGCGAATAGTAGGTATGATAAACAAAAAATCTAACGAAATATGGAAAGAGAAAAGGGTTAGATTTGGTTGGATAGACTTTATAGATGATACAGAAGTTTGTCAAAAATTATTAGAAGCAGTAGAAAATTGGGGTAGAGGAGAAGGTATGACAGAAATAGTAGGCCCTATGGGCTTTACAGATATGGATAAAGAAGGTATGTTAGTAGAAGGATTTGATGAAGATTGCTCTATGTCCACTTATTATAACCCTTCGTATTATCCAAAACAATTAGAAAAGCTTTCTTATAGGAAAGAAGTAGATTGGATACAATATAAATTGAAAGCAGATCAAGAAATACCAGAAAAGATTTTAAAGATAAATAATCTTATAAAAGAAAAATATAATTTAAAAATAGTAGAAGGTATTCCTGTAAAGCAGATAGCAGATAGATATGGCGTTAAATTATTTGATACACTTAATGAAGCTTTTTCTCATCTTTTCGGATACGTTCCTTTAAACGAAAAACAAGTAAAATTCTATATTGACCAATACTTTCCTTTTTTAAATAAAAAGTTAATTTGTTTAATAGTAGATGAGAATGATGACATAGTTGCCTTTGGTGTTTCTATGCCTTCTTTGACAGAAGCTTTAAGAAAAAGTAAAGGAAGATTATTTCCGTTTGGTTGGTATTATTTTCTGAAAGCTATACGCAAATTTGATAACATTGATTTATTGTTTAATGGTGTTCATCCTAAGTGGCAGAATAGAGGTGTCCACTCTATCTATTATGCAGAAATGAATAAGCAATACATAAATTTAGGTTCTAAAACAGCAATAGCAAATCCACAATTAGAAACTAACCTTGCGGCAAGAATTTGGGAAAAATATGAAGATGCGCATATTGCAATACGAAGACGCGCATATATTAAAGAAATATAAACCTATTATTTACAGATAAAATGGATTTTAAAAAAGAAGTATCTCTTGATAATCGTCCTAAAGTATTAGTAACAGGAGCAAACGGATTCATAGGAAGTAGTTTGGTAGAACAACTTCTTGAAGATGGAAAATATCAAGTTTACGCTGGCGTAAGAGAATCTTCAAATTTAAAATATCTTCAAGACACTCGTATTAA
>JAZRAM010000046.1:0-2109 GCA_045634565.1 Bacilli bacterium | reverse complement strand
AATTATAATAATGAAAAATGGATTCCAAAATGTTTAGATTCAATATTAAATCAAACATATAAAAATTACGAGGTTATTTTTATAGACGATTTATCAACAGATAATAGTATTGAAGTAGCTGAAAGTTATGTAAATAAAATGAATATTAAAATAGTACAGCTAAAACAAAAAAGATACAATGGTGGCGCTCGCAATGAAGGATATTTACACTTATCTGATGATATAGACTACATATTATATATTGATAGCGATGACTGGCTATATTCTAATAATACCTTAAATGAAATAAAAAACGCTTTAAAAAATAGACCTGACGTATTATTTTGCGGTATGACAATTTATAAGAAAAACAAATTTAAAAATGATTATATACCAACATATAAAAACAAATACGAAGCTTTTTTAGGCTGGAGTGGATCAAGTGGAAAAGTAATTAAAAAAGAATTAGCCTTAAAATGTTTATATCCTGAAGGAACGCTAAAAGAGGATAGAACGCAGCACAGGAAAGTATGCTTAAATATGAAAAACTTTGAAGTACTAAAAGAAATAACGCACGTATGGAATAGAGACAATACAACAAGCGTCACTACTAAAAAAGGGAGTTTCTGGAATACTAGTACAATTATACATTATGCAAATACTTTACAATTATATTATGACTACAAAGGAAAAGACGAAATTTTTGACAAATTGCTATTACGTGCCGTCGAGAATACTAAAAAAGAATTTGAAACGGACGGAGATAGACAATTATAATAGAAAGGAATTAAAAATTATGAAGATAGATATAAGAGAAATAGAAAGAGAACTAGAAAAAAAGACTACAATATTAATAGATTTACTTAACGATATAAATAGATTAGAAGATTTAAAACATGAATATTACGAAGGTCAAAGGAAACATTGCAGAGATATAAAAAACATATTAAATCATGTACCTTTTATAGATTAGGAGTGATAGCTATGAAAGATTTAAAAGGCGCAGAAGCAGTAGCAAATATTATAAAATTAGATTTACGAGATCATTACGATACAGATAAAATATATATAAACGTAATAGCTACAGATATAAATACATATAAAATTATAATAGAATTATTTAATGATCATGAAGAATTTATATTAGACTGGAATATATACGAAGATTTAGCAGAGCATGAAGAATATATAATATCTTATATAGATGAAATTATATTAAATAAATATAAAAGGGGTGATTTTACGATATGAGTTATGTTAAAGAATATTCAAAGAAAAAAGACGGAGAATTACAACTAACTCCTAACTTTAAAGTACGTGAGTTTAAATGTAATGACGGCTCCGATAAAATATTAATAGATTTAGAGCTATTAGCACTATTACAATTAATAAGAGATACTATGAAAACTCCTATTAATATTAATAGTGGATATAGGACGGCACGTTGGAATAAAGCCGTAAAAGGCGCTTCTAATTCATACCACTTATACGGCAGAGCCTTTGACTGCGCTAGTGATAATAATTATAAATTTGTATATCTTGCTAACGGCTTAGGTATTAAAGGAATTATTAGATATGATAGCTTTACTCATATAGATACTAGAGATACTATATACCACGCAAATTACGGCTCTAATAAGTTTGACTTTGATAGCTTAAAGATACCTTATCAAGGTAAGTTACTTTATAGAGGCATGACTAATTATCTAGTAGGAGCTATGCAATTTAGACTAAAATTAAAAGGATATGATATTGGAGCTAGTGGCTGCGACTGGGTATTTCGGAGAAAAAACAGAAAAAGCTTTACGTAAATTCCAAGAAAACAGCTTTACAGATAGTAAAGAGTGGGACGGAATACTAGGCGCTAAAACGTGGGAAAGGTTATTTTAATATATGGAGATTAAACATTTTTTTCATGATGATAGAATTATAATAGAAGTGAAACCTAAGGACAGGCAGGAGCTAGAAAAAATTATAAAATTTATAGATTTTGCAGAGTTAAACGCACAGCAACCAAAAATAGAAAAAGAAAGGAATAAATAATTATGGCTTATGTACCTAGACTAAATTCCGACGGCATGCAGAATAACTTTCATTGGTATAGTCAAAATCCATTTTATCAGAGCGGCT
>JAZRAM010000045.1:0-10976 GCA_045634565.1 Bacilli bacterium | reverse complement strand
TGCCATTTCCTGATAAACTTGCAATTCTACAATCAAAGGTTGTGGAATTTTCACCAACATTAAAAATCTTAATTAAGTTTGCATTGGAAAATTTATTTATATAATCTTCTTTTTCTACAGTTATAGGTACATTTATAATAGTACAGTCTATTACACTACAATTATTTACTTCATTTAATAAAGTAAAATATTCAACAGCATTCATATTATAAACTAATTTGCTACTATCAGTATATGTAGTTTTAGAATCAGCATTTTCAATCAGTAATTCTATATTTTTATATTTATATCTATCTACATCAAAATCAAGTGTTACTGGAGTGTTATTTAAATATACTACTCCTTCTTTTTTTACATAATTAAGTCCATTATAATTAAACATATCTTCATTATTATTCAAAGTACCTGTTATTTGATTTATAATTTCATTATTGTTTATTTTATAAATATATTCATAGTTAATAACCTCTTTAGTTGTTTCCTCTGGTACATAACTAGGAGTACTAGAATTATCTCCTATTCCTATTAAAATAAATACAAATCCAAAGAATAAAGCATATAAACCCAGTTGTGTTAAAGCTTTCTTTTTAGGATCTTTTAACCATTCTCTTACTTTTTTTATAAAATTCATATTATCACACTAACCTATTATTTTACCTACTAAAGATTCTTTTAAACCATTTAAATAATCTTTAGAATTCATTCTTGATTTACCTTCGGGTTGAATAACTGTTAAAACTATTACTCCATTATGTGTTTTAACTCCTATACCTTCTTTATATATTTTTACTATTTCACCATCTAATTTATTTGGAAAATATTCATCTACTATAATTGATTCCCATACTTTAAATCTTTTTCCTTCTAACATAAAATAAGCACCTGGAAAACTATTTAATCCTCTTATTTGGTTATATACTTCCCTACTTGTTTTACTGAAATCTATCTTTTCATCAACTGGTTTAATTATAGGTGCGAATGTTACTTCTCTTTCATTTTGAGGAATTCTTTCATTGGTACCTTCTATTATACTAGGTAAAGTTTCTATTAATAATTCACTCCCTAATTTACTTAATTTATCATGTAAAGTACTAGCAGTATCTGTATCAGTTATTTCAACTTCTTTTTTACTTATAATATCTCCATCATCCATACCGGGAGCCATATACATAATTGTTACACCTGATTTACTATGGCCTTCTATAATTGCCCTATGAATAGGAGCTCCACCTCTAAGTTTTGGTAGTAATGAAGCATGTACATTAATACATCCTAATCTTGGATAATCCAAAAGTTCCTTAGGTAATATTTGTCCATAAGCACATGTAACAATTAAATCTGGATCTAAATCAATTATTTCTTGATATTCTTCTTTTATTTTATTTAATTGAATAACAACTATATTATTTTCTTCAGCGAGTCTCTTTACTGGAGGTTTAGCAACTTTACCATTCCTACCTACTTGTTTATCTGGTTGTGTTACTACCGCTTTTACCTTGTAATTTTTGATTAAAGCATCAAGTATAGGCACACTAAAATCAGGAGTTCCCATAAATACTACCCTTAAAGGTCTTTTTATTTCTATATCTTCAATATTCATGATATCACCAATATCATTATACTATATTTTTAAAAATAATAAAACAAAAAGATTGTTATAATCAATCTTTTAAAATATTTTTAATTTTTACTTTTATTCTTTGTATTGTATTATCTATAGACTTTCCATCTTTATCTAACATTTCAGCTATTTCTCTATACTTAAATCCTGATATAAGAAGTGAGAACACTTGATCTTCTAAATCAGTTAATGATACCTTTATTTTATGTAATAAGTTCTCTTCTAACTCTATATTAATTATCTCTTCTTCTGGACTAGGATTTTCTGATTTAATAAATTTAAGAAATTGATTTTCATCATCATCATAAGATATTGATTCATTTAGTATCTTGTTTTTATTTCTATTGGAAGATATTACTACACTTATCATTTTTCTTTGTATACATTTTTTAGCATATGTATAGAATAATACATCTTTTTGTTCATGATATCTTTCTATAGCATGATTTAGCCCTATCATACCCTCTTGAACTAAATCACTTTTTTCTAAACCATTATTTTTACAATATGGAAGCATTTTTATAGCTATCTTATTTATTAATGGTTCATATTTTTTTATAATTATATTATTTGCATCTTCATTTCCTTCTTGTATATAATTTAAAAGTTCATAATCATTAAAGTCTTTATATTCCATAATCCATGCTTCACACCTTTCTATTAATTAACTAATCTTTTAAATGTATCTATCGTGTATTGATTATAAATATATATTCTAGGTATCAAATATTTATTATCTCCTACTTTAGCATTTCCATAGTTTGTTGTAAGTGCCATTGTATATCCAGCATCTTTTAATAATTGAATTGATAAATCTGTATATTCTCCGAATGGATAAGCAAGATATGTTGTATTATTAAGTATTTCTCTAGATGTTTTTAAATCTTGTAACCCTTCTTCATAATCAATACACTTAAACAAACCACCTTGTCCACCCCTACATTTGTTAGTAACATGCATTCCATGTGTATGAGAATGGATCTCTATTAAATCAGTTTGTTTAGCAAGTACATTAGAATCCCATGATGTAATAGCAAACACAGTTACATTTACACCATATTTTTCTATTATAGGTTTAGCCATAGTATATATAGACTCATTACCATCATCTATTGTAAGTACTACACTATTTTCTCTTATTTGTACTTTACCATCTACATATAACTCTAAATCTTTCATCTTCAAAGTCATAAAATCGTTATCAGTTAAATATTTTAATTGATCTTCAAATTTATCTATTCTAAGAGATATAACAGAAGTCCAAGTTTCATATTTATTATGGTTGTGAAAAAAGTGATATAAAAATACTGGTATACTTTTAGCATTCTTTTCACTTGTATTATTAGAGGCTTGTACACTTACTTCATCTTTCTTTAAGTATACTAATTCATTATTATAATCTACTCCATAATACTCATCTTCTTTTATATATATTGGAGCATTTATACCTTCATTTACCTCATATAAATAATTAAAATTAGTATCATAAAATTTAGTTTTATTTTCAGTAACACAATTTTCATTAAATACTATATAATTTTTATAATAATTATCTTTTATATCTAATAATCCTGTAGGATTAACATCTTTAAAGAATATATAGTGATCTTCAAATAATTCTAATTCAAAATAATCGTCTTCTATATCATCAATTGTTTTTTCTTTTAATTCTATTTTAACTCCACTATTTATTATACCTACTTTTTCTTTTTTAGAATTATATAAATCAGTTTCTTTTAAAGTTATAACATATTTATTATAGTTATTTTTTATACTTTCTATATATTCTAATTTTCTTTGTTCTTCTAACTTTCTTTGTTCTTCTTGATAATTCATATAAAGAAGAAATCCAGTTATTCCTAATACAATTATTACTAATGAAATTATTAAAATTATAACACCCTTTTTCTTCATAAAACTCCTACATTCTTTGTTTAATTGCTTCAAATACTATTATAGCAGTAGCAACTGAAGCATTTAAACTATTTACTTCTCCTTGCATTGGAATGCTCGCAATAAAATCGCAATTTTCTCTTACTAATTTAGACATACCAGATCCTTCATTACCACATATTATACAAGTTTTACCTTTATAATCTAATTTAGTATAATCAGTACCATCCATATCAGTACCAAATATCCAATAACCTTTATCCTTTAAAAGTTTAATTGTACTATTTAAATTAGTAACGCGAGCTATTTTCATTTTTTCAGTAGTACCTACACTAGTTTTTATAACTGTTGAATTAACTTCTACACTTCTATCTGTAGGTATAATTATTCCATCTACACCTGCTGCTTCACAAGAACGTATAATAGCCCCAAAGTTATGTGGATCTTCTATATGATCAAGCATTACTATTAAACTATCTTCTTCACTTATAATATCATATATATCAGCATACTTATAATCTTCTACATCAAGAATTATACCTTGGTGTAGTCCACTAACTTTTTTATCCATATCAAACTTAGTAAGTGTTTGAAGTTTTATATTTTTATGTTTTGCTTTATTTATTAAATCATAATCATTAAAATTATTTTGTATAAATGCTTTATATATTTTTTTATCACTATTTAAATATTCTAAAGCAACATTTTTACCAAATACAAGCATAATTACCTCCCTAGTATATAATTTACTATTTCTTCTATTCTTTCTATTTTTTCTTCTAAATATAAATAACCTATTAAAGCTTCAAAACCAGTAGCATTCTTATATGTAATTATATCACAATTTTTAGGTTTATGATTACTTTTATGATTTCTAGCACATGTGATTATATTTAATTCTTCTTCACTAAAAAAATTATTATCTATCATTTCTTTTAAATAAGATGCTTGTCCTTTTGCACTTACATATTTTATAGATTCGCTTTGTAATTCTTTTACTTTAGCTATACCTTTATCTATTAAATATTTTCTAATATAAATTTCATATATACTATCTCCTAGATAAGCTAAAACTAACATATTTTTATTCATATCTATCAAATGTAATTCCCTTCAAAGCACCTGTTTTAATATCATTTATAACTACATTATAAACTTTATCGTAATCAACTACACCACCACGTACTAAGCAACCTCTTTTTCTACCAATCGCTTCTAAAGTTTCTTCAATTTCTTCATTATCTACTTTATCTATACCATATCTTTCTTTTAAAATGTTATTATAATATTTATCTAAAGTATTTAATATATAAATAACTACTCTATCTATAGGAAGTATTTCTTCTTTTATAGCAGTTAAACTAGCAAGATTTAAAGCAACACTTTCTTCATCAAGTTTTGGCCAAAGTATACCCGGAGTATCCATAAGTTCTATATCACTATTTACTCTTATCCAGTTAAGATTTTTAGTTACTCCTGGTTTATTACCTACATTAGCAACTTTTTTGCCTACTAATCTATTTATTAAAGTACTTTTACCTACATTAGGTATTCCTACTACGAGCGCTCTTATTTTTCTTTTAGACATACCTTTATCTAATCTCTTCTTATTTTCTTCTTCCATTAATTTATTAGTTAGATTTATTAAGTTATTTAAACTTGTATTTTTTTCTAAATTTAAACCAATTACGGTATATCCTAAAGCTTCATAATACTTAATCCATTTATTAGTTTCATCCATATCACATAAGTCTATTTTAGTCATAATAAGTATTCTTTTTTTATTTTTTATAAACTGTTCTATATCTTTTATTTTAGATGAATATGGCATTCTTGCATCTATTACTTCATATACTACATCTATTAAATTTATATTTTCACTTATTAATCTTTTTGTTTTAGCCATATGACCTGGATACCAGTTTATATTTGTTTTATTTTCATTCATATTATTCACCTATTCTTTTTAATTTTTGTTTATTAATTTCTTTTTCTTTATCTAATTTTTTATCCATCTTTAATAATTTTTCTTGTTGTTTTAATGTTTTTGATTCCAAAGTTTCTAACTTTTCTAAAGTAGAAGTATACCCTGGTAATATATTGTTATATTCACAATATGTATTTTTAAAATTATCTTTTAATTTTTTTATTTCATTTAAAGAATCAGATAAAATTAAACTAGTATATTCTACTTTATCTTTTACTTGTTCTATTTGCTTAGAAATATCTTCATATCTATAATTAATTACTATTTTTTCTTTTGTTTCTAAACTTCTATTCATTTCTTTTAATGCCTTATTAATTAAAGTAGCCCCTAAAGAAATTCCAAATAATTGTTTTCCAGTAAAAGGAAGTGTAAGTATTCCACCAGCTATTCTTAATACTGATCCTAATATATCTCTTTTACCTATAACCTCTATTTTTTTACTTACTTCCTTTTCAAAAAATGAAGCTTTTTTATACATTTCATCTACTATTTCTTGTTGATACTTTATTTCGTTATTTAATTCTCCTTCTAAAGAACTTAATTCATTTATTTTATTTTTTGATTTATTAAACTTAATCTTTACTTGTTTTTGTTCTTCTTTTGTTTCTTCTATATTAGTACCAACTTTTTTATTTTCTTCTACTATTACAGTTATACTATCTATCTTACTTATTTCTTTTTTACAAACTTTAAGCATCATTTCCATTTCATTGAATTGAGCTATACTCTTATAATCATCTATTGTATCTATTAATTTAATACTTTCTAATATTGAAAATTCACTTAAATCATATTTTTCTTTAATCACATCATATTGTTGTTTTAATTTAGTTACTTTTTCTTTTAATTTGTTATATCTTTCTTCTAATTTTTTAGTATCTTTATTTTTCTCTTTTGATTCTTTTTTTATTATACTTAATTCATATTCTATATCACTTATATTTTCAATACTCTTTTTTATGAATGTATCTACTTCTTTTAAAATAATTATTTCGTCTTTAGTTTTTCTTATTTCTTTTTTTAAATCTACTTTTTCATCTAGTTCACTACTTTTAGTTTCTATACTATCAAGTTCTATATCTATATTATCTATACCTTTTTTATTTTTCATTTGAAAATTAACAGTAAACTTTATTTTATCTAATTCTGTTTTATCTTTCAAATCTAAAATATCTATATTTTCTTTTTCCTGAAAATATTTTAAATCATATAAATAATTTTCTTGCTTTGTTTTATTTTCTATTGTATAGTTATTTTCTTTTAATACTTTTTTTCTATATCTTAATCTATAAAGCATACTAATTAGTCTATCTTTTACAGATCCCTTTGCTCCCCTGTTTCCATTCATAAAACCACCACCTAGATTATACCACAAAACAATAAAAAGTACTATTTCTAGTACTAATTAAATTTACCTATTTTATTAAAAGGAAATATTCTTAATGTAGTTGTTCCTACTATATCTTCTTTTTTTATTATACCTACTGTGTAATCTCTACTATCTCTAGAATATTTTCTATTATCCCCCATTACAAAATAACAATCATCAGGAAGTTTATCTATATTATAAATTTCTTTTAGTGAAAAGTCATTTGTTCTTGATGGTGAGACATCTTTTATAACTTCTCCATTTATATATAATTCATTATCTTTATATTCTATAGATTCTCCTGGTAATCCTATTATTCTTTTTACTAGTTTAGATTTTTTACCATCCACTTCTACATTTACAACTACTACATCAAATCTTTCATAATTTCTATCTAGTTTATTTAATATTAAGATTTCTCCGTTTTTAAGTGTAGAATCCATAGAAGTTCCATCTACTCTAACTGGGGTAGCTATAAATGTTCTAAAAAGAACTACTACTACAACTATCACTACATAAGGATATAATTCTTTTAAAATTTTTTTCATATTATCACCTTAACAAAAATAAGGCTAAAAGCCTTACTCTTATACTCTTTCTTTGATTTTTGGTGTTTTAGAAGACTTTCTAATATAACCTAATTTAGCTTGTCTTACTTTACCTTTTCTAACTACAGTTATCATATCAATTCTTGGTGAATTAACTGGTAAAGTTTTTTCAACTCCAACGTTTCCAGAAACTTTTCTAACTGTAAAAGTTTTGCTAATTCCAGAACCTTGAATTGCCATAACTAAACCTTCGAAAGCTTGAATTCTTGATTTCTTTTTACCTGATGCATCAGTTTCATCGATTTTAATATCAACTCTAACTGTGTCTCCAACTCTGAATTCTGGTAAATCAGTTCTGATTTGTTTTTTAGTAATTTTTTCAACTAAATTCACAATGTCACTCTCCTTTATCTAATCTATGATCATGAACAAAAATATAATAATCAGCGGATCACGTTAATAATAATATCATATTTATTATTAAAAATCAATGCTTTTTATTGTTTTTTTATTATATAATTTATGAATTTTGTATCACTTTTATATTGTTCACCTATCCAACATTTTATAATTTTAAGATTTTCTATATTTTTTATTAAATCTAAAAATTTTTCTTCATTCATATCATTATAAAATCTACCTTTATCAATTCTAGTAGAATTACCATATTTGAAACAAGTATATAATATTCCATTTTGTTTTAAAGCACTAGATATTTTATTTAATACAACGATTAAATCTTCATTATCTAAATGAAGTAAAGATGCACAGGCAAATACTCCATCAAACTCTTCTTTATAATTTATATCTAAAAAATTTATTTGCTCAACTTGTTTTTGTAATAAAGTTTTAGCTATATTGCACATCTCATATGAGCCATCTATACTCGTAACTTGATAACCTTTATCTACAAAGTACTTACTATCTCTACCTGTTCCACACCCTAAATCTAGTATATGTGAGTTACTACTTAAATAACTTAAAAACATATCAGGTATTTCAAAATTATAATTTTTAGTAAAATCATTTAACCATAATTCTTTATAACTTTCTATATTATCATCATAATATTTTAAAGTATCATTTATATAATCTTTCATAACCCTCCTAATAGAAAAGAAGCTATTTAGCTTCTTCGATTGCTCTTGTTTCTCTTATTACAGTAACTTTAATTGTACCAGGATATTGTAGCTCTTCTTCAATACGATTCTTAATATCACGAGCAACTTTATGACTTTCTAAATCATTTATTTCTTCTGGTTTAACAATTACTCTAAGTTCTCTACCTGCTTGCATAGCGAATGCAGTATCTACACCTTTTTGATCATTAGCAATATTTTCTAAATCGTGTAATCTTTGTACATAATTTTCTAATGAATCATTTCTAGCTCCAGGACGAGATGCTGATAAAGTATCTGCAATTGCGATAAGCTCTGAAATAATATTTTTTGCTTCTGTATCTCCATGGTGAGATTCAATTGCATTTATAACAACTTCATTTTCTTTGTATTTTTTAGCAAGGTTTGCTCCTATTTCAACATGACTTCCTTCAATTTCATGGTCTATTGATTTACCAATATCATGAAGTAATCCAGCTCTTTTAGCAAGCATTTCATTTTCACCAAGTTCTCCTGCCATAATACCAGCTAATTGTGCGACTTCCATAGAATGTTTTAATGCATTTTGTCCATAACTTGTTCTGAATTGTAATCTACCAACTAATTCAATAAGTTCTGGATCCATCTTAGTTATACCTAATTCAAATAATGCATTTTGTCCATATTCTACTATTTTTTCTTTCATATCTTTGCAAGTTTTATCATATATTTCTTCTATTCTTGCCGGATGTATTCTACCATCTTTAATTAAAGTTTCAATAGTAATTCTAGCTATTTCTCTTCTTAATGGATCAAAAGATGATAAAACAATTGCTTCTGGAGTATCATCTATAATTAAGTCTACTCCTGTAACAGATTCTATTGTACGAATATTTCTACCTTCTCTACCAATTATACGACCTTTCATATCATCGTTTGGTAAATTAACAACAGTAACTGTTTGTTCTTCTACGACATCACTAGCATATTTCTGCATACTTTCAACTAACATATTTTTAGATTTTTTATCCACTTCTAATTTAGCTTCAGCTTCTTTTTCCTTGATGTATGCAGCAATTTCTAAAGTCATAGAATCTTCTACTTTTTTCATTACTTCTTCTTTTGCTTTTTCTTTGGAATAACCACTAATACTTTCTAAAAGTTTTAATTGTTCTTCTTTAATTTTCTCCACATTTGCTTCTTGTTCTTGAATATCTTTTTGTTTATCTAATATATTTTTTTCTTTTTCGTCTAATAAATTTTCTCTTTTTTGAAGATTTTGATCTCTTCTTTCAATATTTTCTTCACGAGTATTTAATCTATTTTCTGATTCTTTCATCTCAGATTTTTTCTCTTTTATTTCTTCATCAGTTTTAATTTTTAATTCATTAGCTTCATTTTTTGCTTCAGCGATATAATCTTTTTTAATTCTTTCGCCTTCTATACGAGCTTTCTCTAAAATCTTATCAGCTTTATTAGTCGCAGTATTTTTTCTAATAAGATTAAATATAAACATTACAATTATTCCAACAATAAGTCCAACTAGGACTAGCAATATGGAGCTCATAATATTTTCCATACTATTCCTCCACTTTCTATCCGAGTTTAACACTCTATAAATATTATAAAGTATACAGAGAAATAAATCAAGAAAATTATTTTAATTTTTTTATAAAAAATCTAGTAGACAAAACAATTTATCTACTAGACTATTTATTTTTTCTATAATCAATATGGCAACATCCACACATAGACATCGACTAGTTTTTTCCTACACTTACCTTTGCACAGCAAATCTGCCATAGGCAGATTTAGGATTCCAGATCCTTAGATGAGTAGGAAGCCACGACAACTAAAACTTACCACATTCGAAGCTGCCATCGTAATTGACATAGCATTCAATAGATTCAAAATTGTCATTGCAAGAAGCAACGACAGTGAACGCATCGGTACCGACATACATATCCGTAAACACACTCAAACCATCAACATCGCAATTTAAATAAAAAGTTTCTTCATCTAAATAGCAGGCGTCTTCTACATCTTTAAATGCATCTTCTAATACAGTAGCAACTGCTTCTGCATCATTTCCTTTTAAACAGTATTCTACATCATTTCTTGTAAAACAAGTATATGCCGCTGATACTTTATTACTAGCATCTACATCTAGTCCTAGATAAAATGGATAACTTGGGTTTAACTCTGACACAGTTCTTTTTGCATCACTTGGTAAATTTCCACCTACACTTCCTGAACTCCAACTATAGTATCTAGTTGGTTGTGTTATTTGTTGTTCTCCATATGTGTAGTCTACTTCAGTTCCATTTACTGTACAATCTGTTATATAGAAACTTCCATCTTCATATAATTCTTCTGTTGTACATACTACATTCCCATCATATTGTATATCTAAATCAGAGAACTTTGTAGGTGCTGTTGTTCCTGTAAGTTGATATGAAGC
>JAZRAM010000044.1:0-4034 GCA_045634565.1 Bacilli bacterium | reverse complement strand
CTAATTTTCTTAGACGTTTATGGATTATCTCGTCAGTTACTGTTACTCCAGAAAATTGATTATAATTAATTACTTTAGCTAGAATATCTTGACCTACTAGACCTATCATTAAATCATTAGCGTAGTCATATAGATTAGCTTTTCTTATTAATCTATGTAGATTGTTTATATTTATTTCATCTTTAGATATATATATTACATTTAATATTTCTATATTATTATTTTTAAGTCTTTTTATAAATCTTTCTATATTGTGACCTTTAATATTTATATTTAATTTACTTTCCATTAAATAAAGAACACTGTTTTTCAATATATCACCTAAATTCTATATTACTAAAATTACCAGTTATCAATATTTCACTACTCATGAGTTTTGATACTACTAAATCACTACCTTTTATTATTACATCGCCTATATCAGTTTTAACTACTATTTTATTAGAATCAAAATGACCGATATCTTTATAATTAACAATATTAATTTTATTATTTAGTATTGTTATTTTTAAATCATTTTCAAGTATATAAGACCTAATACCATTAATTATATTCAAGTTATCACCTATTTAATTTTATTTACAAAATAAAAAAAAATACTAGAAACTATCTATTCCTAGTACATTTTCAATATAGCATTTACCACATAATGGTTCATAATAAGCATCTATTCCATCTATGGCAACTTCTTCACCATCTTTTACATATTCACCATTTATAATTCTCGCATTAAATTTAGCTCTTTTACCACATTTACAAATAGTAATAAGTTCTTCTAATTCATCAGCTAGTTCAATTATAGGTTTAGATCCTTCAAAAAGTTCACCTTTAAAATTAGTTTTTAATCCATAACAAATTACAGGTATATCTTTTGTTTTAGCAATTATCCATAATTCTTTTATTTGTTCTTTAGTCATAAATTGTACTTCATCCACTAATATACAACTTATATTATCTAGTTTTAATAAATCTTTTAATTTTTCATTGGTATCTACAAGTACATCTACTTTTCTTTCTATACCTAATCTTGAAACTATTTTATCATTACCTTTTTTATCAACCTTAGGTTTAATAAGTAAAATATTCATTCCTTTTTCTTCATAATTGTGAGCAACTTGTAATAAAGCAGTTGTTTTACCACAATTCATTGCACCAAATCTAAAATATAATTTTGCCATATTAATTCCTACTTTCTAGCTCTCGGATGAGCACTTAAATATACATTTCTTATTTTTTCATTAGTTAAATGAGTATAAACTTGTGTAGTTGATAAATTTTCATGCCCAAGTAATTCTTGAACACTTCTTAAATCCGCACCTTCAGTTAACATATGAGTAGCAAAGGTATGCCTAAGTACATGAGGCGATATTTTTATTTTTATACCTGCTATACTTGATGCATCATCTACTACTTTTCTTATTTCTCTTTCATTTATCTTCTTTCCTGTTTTACTTAATAATAAATATTCACTATTATTTTGATTTAATATTGAATAACTTTTCTCTATATATTTTTTTAATAAACTTAAACAAATACTACCAAAATAAACAATTCTTTGTTTATTACCTTTACCATCTATTATAATTGTTTTATTAGAAAGAGATATATCTTTTAACTTAATATTAGTTATTTCACTAACTCTTATACCAGTAGAATAAAGTATTTCTAGTATTAAAGAATTTCTAAGACCTAAATAATTATTATTATCAAAAGCATTAAGTAGCTTTTCTATTTCTTCAAAATTTAAATACTTAGGTAACCTTTTATCTAATTTAGGATTAGATACTAAAGTACAAGGATTTTCATCTATGTAATCATTTATTTTTAAATATTTAAAAAAACTTCTAATCGCACTTATATGTCTACATATAGTTTTATTATTATAATCCAATTCATATAAATAACTTATATAATCTCTTACTTTTTGATAATCTACACTTTTATAATTTTTAATATTATTTTCATTTAAATATTCTAAAAACATATCTAAATCAGTTAAATAACCATTAACAGTTAATTCAGAATAATTCTTTTCATATTTTAATTCATCAATAAACTTTAATATTAAATATCTCATAATTATTACCCTTCTACTATAGTAATTATAACATATCGAATAAATGTTTGTAAAGAAAAAGAATAGATTTCTCTATTCTTTAACTTCGCTTACTCCACTTTTAAATGTATTAACTAATTCATTAAATTTAAGTAAATTGTTAGCTAATTCATTTTTATCAGATTCATATTGAATTCTATCTAAACTTAATTGACTTCTTTCTTCGTCTAAAGCATCTTTTTGTTTTCTTAGAACATCTTCAATATGTCCTAATTCTTCTCTTCTATCATCATAAGCTGCTTGTACTTCTTTTTGTACTTTTTCTATTTTTTCTTGTTCTTCTTTTTTATGTTTTTCAAACTCTTGTTTTTCTTTTTCTAAAGTTGCTTGAGATTCTTTTAATAAGTTTAATCTCTTTTCTATTTCTTCTTTTTTCTCTGTTAACTTTTCAAGAACCTCTTCTTTATATTTATTTACTTCATCAAGTTGTTTTTTTCTTGAATTTTCTATTTCAACTTGTAATTTTTTTAGTTCATCAAATCTAGTATCTATTTTTTTCTTAAGATCTGAATTTTTTCTAAATATATCAGAAGCTTCATTTACATTAACACTAACTTTATCAAATAAGTCATTGATATTAGTTTCTTCTATTTTGTCTTCTTCGTATTCAGTTAATTTAGTTAATTCTTCTATTGGAGTTTCTGAAAATTGAACAGTAGATTCTTCTTCAGTAGTAACTGGAGTTTCTACCATTTCTTCAATTTCTTCAACTATTGGTTCATCAATATTTTCCTCAATAACTGGATTTTCTGAAATTTCAACAATAGATTCATCTACTATTCCATTTACTACTTCATCAGGAATTTCATCATTTTCTATATCAAATATTTCTTCACTTTGTAATTCTTCTGGAAAAGCATTTTCTTCAACTTTGAATTCCTCTACATTTGTAACTATTTCTTCTCCTGCCTTATTTTCTTCAGAATAGTCAAAATCATTAGTATAATCACCAATTCTAAAATCAGGAGTAAAATCTTCATTTTTATCACTTACTTCTGTTGAAAACAAATCTTCATTTTCGTAATTGCTTTCACCTAATCCACTTATAGAATCATAATTAAAATCATTAGTATCTTCGTTTGTTTCTACACCAAAACTAAAAAATTCGTTATCAAATTGTTCCATATTGCACCTCTTTTTATTCTTCTTCTTTTAACATAGGATTAAATTTAGAATTAAATTGACTAACCAATTCTCTAAACTTATCACATTTTTGTTCTAGATTTTTACTTTCTAGTTCAATTTTTCTATTATTTACTTCCTTATATTTTTCAAATTGAGTCTTCTCTGATTGTAACATTTCTTGCGAATGTTTTATACGATTTAACTCTAAATTTTTGTATGTTTCAAATTGTTCTTTTTCTTGTTTTAATCTCTCTGTTTGTAGATCTAATTCTTTTTTCATTATTTCTAATTCATTAAATGAATTGTCCATATTATTTTTAAATTCTGTTTCTGCTTTTAAAAGATTTTGTTTTTGTGTTTCAAGATAAGTTTCTACTTGATTCATTTTTGATTCATATTCAGAATTTTTTTCTTTTACATAAGTTTCAAACTCTAATTTTGCCTTATCTATTCTTAGTTTTTCTTCAAACAATTCTTGTTCTTCAATAACATTTTCTTTTTTCTTTTTATTAACATCTTCTAGATATTTATTAAAATTATCTATGTTAGTTGTTAAATTATTAAAAAGACTATCTAAATCAGCAGAAGAATCTACTTTTGAAGTTAAATCGCTATTTAATAAAAAATCATCATACATACGTGTTCACCCTTTTTTATTCTATTTTTACTCTTATACCATATAAATTGTATCACTTTTATTTTAAAAAAACAATACTAATTTGTATTGTTTTATATTTTTTTAGGGTTTAAATCTATTTCTACTGATATTTTTGTGTTAGCTTTAGACTTTTCC
>JAZRAM010000043.1:0-3784 GCA_045634565.1 Bacilli bacterium | reverse complement strand
TTTCATGTTAGGAAATTCTAATAAAAATGTCAAACAACAAATTGCATGTGCTAAGTGAGGTTTACCACTTTCTTTATCTAAAATTTCTCCTTGTCTCCAGGCTTGTATATGTCGCATAGCTGCGGCGTAATATCTATTTTGATCTGGACATTTATGCCAGTTATTATCACTATACTTATTTGCTCCGTATGTAAGAACATCTACAACTTGCTCAAGAACTTTTGCAGGCATTAAATCATACCTAAGTTTTCCTTGATCATACTTCACAAACTTTTCTGTCTTTTGTTTCATTTGTTACTCTCCTATTTCACTTTTTTAAATCTTACACTTCTACCTTCGAACAGTTTTGCCAAATTACTTAAATCAAAAACATCCAAAGTGTCAACTATTTTATAATATTTTTTATTTAAAATCAAGTCATATTGTTTATCTTCTATTTCATGAAAATTATCTACTTCTGCAATTACAGTTACTAAATTATTTTTTACATCATAAATAATATTATCTGTATGTTTTGTAACTGTAAAATCTTTTTTTGTTTTCTGACAAGTGACTGTCCATATATTTTTACTTTTTCTCATCTTCTAATCCTTTATTATGAAATTGTATTCTTCTATAATATTCTGCTATACAAACACTATCTCCGTCTCCGGCATCTTTAAATACCAAATTACTGTATAGGTTCTTCGCAAATTCATCTGCAGCTTTTTTAAGAAGTTTATTACGTTCACCTTTATCACGTTTTATACTTTTTGAATATTCTTTATTATTCTTACCGGTGGCTTTTGGTATTAAACCATTCTGCCACTGTTTTGAGTCTATCATCTCATATTTAATTCCGAGTTTTTTTAGTACATATAAAACGGAAAGCCAAGCACCAAATGCAGATAATGAACTTTGCATTGCCCACCCTGCATGATAATTAACTGCAGGTCTTTCCAAATAACATATTGTAGTTGTTGTATCCGGTACAAGTTTTTTAAGTAAATCCATAAGTGCATCTATGTCTATAAATGTAAACTGTGCTTGATACGGTTTTATTACATAGCCTGTTTTTGTTTTATATTTTTTCTTTGTAGGTTTACTCCAACTAATCTGAGAATATGTAGGTACTTTCTCAAATGCAAGTAATTTACCAGATAAATCTACCAATGTAAAATGTGCAGTTGTTCCATTATCAAATCCAAGTATGTAATTATAGCTCATCTTCTTCTCCTTCCGGTAAATAGTCTCTGTAAAAATTGCAAACATAATCATTAAGTAATTTAAATATATCAATAATATCAAGAGTAAAAGCTTGATAATCACAATCTGAATATCCGACTGTGGTTACTATTACTTCATATAAATCTGTACGATCTTGATCTTTAAGCGGACCTATATTTATTAACTCATTAAAAATTGTATAAATATATAGTCTTCCGTTTTTTATTTCATAATAAAGTATCGTATGCGGATTATTCTGAATAAACTTAATAATCTCATCCATGATTTATTTATCAGCCTTTAACATATATAATTGAGATTGAAGCATCGCAGTTACAAAACTCTGATCTATTTTATGTTTCTCACTTACTTTCATAATAATTTTTGCGGCTTTAAATATATCATTTTGAATTTCTGTATTAAGTTTGTCACAAAGTTCATCACATTCTTCTTCTGTAGATTTAACATACTCTTTTGGTGTAAGATCTAAACCATCCATATATTCTACAGATTCATACACACCTCTGATTTTACGCGGAAACCATATAGACATACTACACCTCCACAATTAAATTGGGATTAAATTTTAAATTACATTCTCCATAATATGGATCTCTGTATCCATACGGATTACAAATAACTCTTGTATTACCTATTTTAAAATCACTGCTATTATGTACATGACCACTTACAACTAAAGATAAGTTATCATGTTTTAATATAAACTTTTCCAGGTTTGATATAAATGAAGCATTTAAAGAATTATTAAAATATTTCGGATCAAGTTGTAAAGGACTTACTCCGTGATGTGTAATAAGCACACACTTTTTATCTTTAAATTTTTTTAATGTATCTTTAATAAATTTAAATGACTCATTAAACATTTCAAGGTAATGTTTAGGTAATAAAGGAACAACTTTATCACCTTCTTTATATTTACCCCAATGAAAATCATTTAAACCTTTTTCTGCATTTTTCATATTATAATAAACGATTCCGTTATATTTATAATCTGTATATAAACAACAACCGATAAAAACAATATCATTAATAATCTTATATTGATTATCAAGATATGAAATATTTGCATCCAAAGGGAATTTATTTTTAAATATAAGTTTTTGTTCCTGTAAAGGTTGTTCAAGTTTATTATAAACCAAATCATGATTACCGTGAACAAACACACCGTTCTTTATATTATCTTCAATCCAATAAGAACTTACTACCGGATCACCGCTGACATCTCCGGCTATAATAGTAAACACATCATCCTCAAATTCCGGTATCGGATGATTTTCATTTATATCTATATGTATATCTGATAAAACTCGAATTTGCACAGAGTACTCCTAATTTAAATGGAGTGTATATTTTATTTATACACTCCATTCACTTTTTTATTTTTTCTTTTTAGATTTACTTTTCTTAGATTTTTTAGTTTTCTTAGTAGGTTTTTCTTCCAGTGTATTAATTTTTGAAATTACAGAATTAAAGAATTGTATTAAATTTTCAATGTATTTTTCAATTTCTGGATCAGTGGTATGAGCTCCAGGTTTAGTATCCCACATAAAAGAAACACTATATACAGTTTTACTACTTGGAAGTTTACCATCAAAAAAACTAATTCTTATTAAATAAGCAGTATCATCTTCAATAAATGTTTTACATTTAAATACAAGATACTTGCCGTTCTTAGAAGTTAAACTATAGATATCTTGTCCGGGTAAATATTCTACATTACCATTAGAATTTTTTAAAAAATCTTTTAATAAACCTTGAAGTGTTTTAAATTCTTCAACATCTAAATCATTTGTATCCGGATATATAAGACCATGAGTATCTTGATAATCAGAATAAAATTCTTCTAAAGTTTTAGAAGTAAGCAATGCTTCTTCTAATTTATTTTTTTCTTCAATAGCATCACCATACATTTTAGTTAACTCAACAACAGTTTGTTTTAATTCTTTTACTTTCTTTTTGTTAAATAAATCCATTTTTTTAAGTTTCCTCCATTTTAAAATTATAATATAGGATTATACAAAATTATTTTCAAAATGTCAAGTACTTAAGTAAATTATCTTTTAAACTAAACAAACAATCCATTTTATTTTCTGATGATTTTCTCTTTCGCGAATGCGAAAGGAAAATAAAGTGGAATTATATATTAACACTCTATTACTATTGTCCTATATTAACTGTAGTTAACTTCTTCTGTTTCTAGGTATATTAAGTTAATGAATAACCATCAGTACTAGGGCCTCCCTCAATTATACAAAGAAGGTTGCATACTATACACATGTAATACATGCATACACTTTTACACCAGTTATTTTCTGATGCTATAGTAGTGAGAAGGAGCCTTAACATTCCTTATATTTTGGTCATAGGCACTTACTATAGGTATATCCTATGGCAACAAGTATAATAAATAAAAATTGAAATGTCAAGTACTTTTTTACCCTTGACAAAAAGATCAT
This sequence comes from Bacilli bacterium, assembly GCA_045634565.1. Taxonomy (GTDB): domain Bacteria; phylum Bacillota_I; class Bacilli_A; order RF39; family UBA660; genus UMGS1613. The sequence continues at coordinate 101 of JAZRAM010000043.1, read as the reverse complement.
AATATGTGTTTTTTTATAAATATGTTTATATGGAGTATTTTACTATGACTACTGAAAATAAGCAAATTAAGGTAGTAACAGATGTCAATTTTAATCATAAT
>JAZRAM010000042.1:0-2396 GCA_045634565.1 Bacilli bacterium | reverse complement strand
GTTTAATTATAAAAGAAATAAAGACTAGAAAAATCTAGTCTTTAATTTTTTTAAATCTTTAGTAGAACTAATTTTATCAATTATTAAATCCTCTTTATATCTATCTCCTAAATTCATAGTATTATTAAAGATTTCATTTATTTCTTTATCTTTAAAGTCGAATTCTAATGGATTATCTTTAAATATACTGTATAAGTATGGCATAGCATACATTTTTAAAAATGCAATTGTATATATATTTAATAAATAATCATCAAAAGTCTTATCAAAAGTTTTTACATGTCTTTCATATTCATATAAATAGGTTTTTTTTTGATCAACAGGTAATTTATCAATAGAAAAATTATCGTGGTCGATTAAATAAATTTTCTTATTGTTTCCAATAATAGTGTTGCCAGTAAAATCAGCAGCTATTATATTTAATTGGTGGAAGCGTTTTAAAATTTTAGAAAGTTCTTTTAAATATTCAATTTTTTGTTTTTTATTTAAAGAACCCTCATGATAAATATTGGTACCACTAATATAAGGCATCATATAACCAATAATTGTGTTGTTTTTTGTTATAAAAGAGTCAGCAGTAACTACATTATCAAAATTTTTAAGTCTATCTTTTAAAAGGATGATTTTTTTTATTTTATTATTTATTACTTCTTGTTGTTTAAATATTTTAATAACTTTATATTTTTCTTGATATTTTGCTAAGTAAGTATTAGATTCTGTTGAATTATCAAATTTACGATTAAAAAATATTTCTAATTCTTTATCATCTATTTTTATCTTTTTTAACATAGTATCCCGCCTTTTTATAGTGTATAGTGTACACTAATATTTAAAATAAGTCAAATTATTTACAAATAAAAAAAAGTTTGTTATAATAATCACGTAACTCAGAAAAAGTTTAAAAGCTGTGAAGAAGAAGAGTAAAATAATGATTTTTAAAGAGAGTTAGTGGTTGGTGTGAACTAATAAATAAGTTATTTGAAGAAACTTTTGAGCTTATATGATACGGTAACAACGTTATAGTTTAAAGGTGTAGAAATACATAAATTAAGGTGGTACCACGAATAGATTCGTCCTTATATATAGGGAGAGTCTATTTTTTTATTAGAAAGGAAGATTTTATGACAAACAAAGATTTAGCTAACGTAATATTTCCAAATATTACATAAACAATTCAAGATTATGAAAAAGAGTATCCTAAAAGGAATTTACCTGATGGGGCATGTGTAACTAGAATTGCACCATCTCCAACTGGATTTATGCATATTGGAAATTTTATGCAAGCAGTTACAAATTATATAATTGCTAAAGGATCTAATGGCGTGTTCTTTTTAAGAAATGAAGATACAGATAAAGCAAGAGAAATAGAAGGTGCAGTAGAACTTATAATAAAAACTTTAAAACAATATAATATGGACCCTGATGAATATGAAGCAGATGGAAAAATTATAGGAAATTATGGACCTTATATTCAAAGTGAAAGAAAAGAAATATACCATGCATTTATCAAACATTTAATTGAAATTGATAGGGCATACCCTTGTTTTTGTACAACAGAAGAACTAGGAGAAATGAGAGAAAACCAAGAAACTATGAAAATTAGAACAGGTTATCATGGTAGATTTGCTAGATGTTCAAGACTTACTCCAGAAGAAGCAATAGAAAAAATAAATAATGGAGAAAAGTTTGTTATTAGATTTAGAAGTAATGGTAACTTTGATAATAAATTTGAATTTGATGATTTAAGACAAGGTAAACTATTCTTAAATGAAAATGATATAGATGAAGTTATTATGAAAAGTGAAAATATGCTTCCAACATACCATTTTGCTCATGTAGTAGATGATCACTTGATGCATACAACACATGTAGTTAGAGGAGAAGAATGGTTGCCAAGTGCTCCTAAACATATTCAAATGTTTGCTGCTTTTGGTTTTGAAGCACCTAAATATATTCATACACCACTTATCATGAAAAAAGAAGGGGAGTCTTTAAGAAAAATAAGTAAAAGAAAAGACCCAGAAGCAAGTATGAGTTATTATGATGAAATGGGATATCCAACTATTGCAGTTATTGAATCTTTAATGACAATAATTAACTCTAATTATGAAGAATGGCACACAGCTAATCCAGATAAAAAGTTTACTGATTTTGAATTTAGTGCAGCTAAAATGTCTACTAGTGGTGCTTTATATGACTTAATGAAATTAGATGATATATCTAAAAACATTATTTCTAAAATGACAAAAGATGAAGTTTATGAAGAGTCTTTAAAATGGGCTAAAGGTTATAGTAATTCATTAAAAGAATTGATAGAAAAAGATGTAGAATATTATAAAAATATATTAAATATAGAAAGAGAGCAAGAAAAACCTAGAAAAGATATTGCTAAATAC
>JAZRAM010000041.1:0-20443 GCA_045634565.1 Bacilli bacterium | reverse complement strand
ACACTTAGTACTCATCGTTTACGGCGTGGACTACTAGGGTATCTAATCCTATTTGCTCCCCACGCTTTCGTGCCTCAGCGTCAGTAATGGCCCAGCAAGCCGCCTTCGCCACTGGTGTTCCTTCTAATATCTACGCATTTAACCGCTACACTAGAAATTCCACTTGCCTCTACCACACTCAAGTCTACCAGTTTCTAAAACGAACCGAGGTTGAGCCTCGGGCTTTAATCTTAGACTTAATAAACCGCCTACGCACACTTTACGCCCAATAAATCCGGATAACGCTCGCCCCCTACGTATTACCGCGGCTGCTGGCACGTAGTTAGCCGGGGCTTTCTGGTAAGGTACCGTCAGCTTAAGATCATTTCCTATCTTAAGGTTTCATTCCTTACAACAGAGTTTTACAATCATAAAGACCGTCATCACTCACGCGGCATTGCTCGTTCAGGGTTTCCCCCATTGACGAATATTCCTAACTGCTGCCTCCCGTAGGAGTTTGGGCCGTGTCTCAGTCCCAATGTGGCCGATCAACCTCTCAGTTCGGCTACGCATCGTCACCTTGGTAGGCCATTACCCCACCAACTAGTTAATACGCCGCAAGCCCATCTCGAAGTGAAGCAAACGCTCCTTTTAGCATATCTAGTTATCTAAATATGAATTATCCGGTATTAGTGTCCGTTTCCAGACATTATTCCAGTCTTCGAGGCAGGTTACTTACGTGTTACTCACCCGTCTGCCACTAAGTGGAAATTCCATCGCAAGCATTGTGCAAGCACGCAGCTATTGTTGGGCCACTTCGTTCGACTTGCATGTCTTAGGCATGCCGCCAGCGTTCATCCTGAGCCAGGATCAAACTCTCCAAAAAAATTAATTATTTTTGAATTTGAATTGTTTATTCCTAACTATTAGTGAATTGACATTTTGCTCAGTTTTCAAAGATCATTCTTGCTCCCCTTTTTGAAGAGCAAACCCAGTATATCAAATCAAAAAAATAATGTCAATACCTTTTTTTAAAAAATATTTAATTTTTTTAATTTGACATTTTTGTTTACGAAATGCATTAAGAATTAACTTCTTTTTCGCACAACGTGATACTAATATAACAAATTTAGTTTTTAAAGTCAATACTTTTTTTGCATTTTTTTCAAAAACTTTAAATTAGGCATTTTTTAGACACATTTTTTCGAAAACTCCTATAATATAGCAAACAAAAAAAAGAAAGTCAACAGTTTTTAATTAAAATATTTATTTTCTTTAACATTTGTTTTATCTATATATAATATATTCAAAAGCTTAACTAAAATTACTATTTTCTAATTCTTTTTTTAATTCTATATATACTTCTAAGTATTGCCTGTTTAATTTAGAATCAAACATAATAGCTCCATCCTTATATTCGTTTATAAGTTCTTTTAAAGCATTGTTTATTACTGTATCTAAATCTTTAGAATAGCCCATTTTATTTTTGTGGTATTCATATTCTAATTTGTCCAGGATTTTGAACTCTCCTTTTGGAAATATTCTAAGGTCTAAATCATAATCTATATATTTAATAGTATTTTCTTCTATTATAAATGGTGTAGCAATATTACAATAATAATATATGCCATCTTTTTTCATTTGTGCTATTACATTGTACCATTTATTTCTAAAGAAATACATTATAGCAGGTTCCTTAGTTTTCCAAGTATTACCTTCTGCTTCTGTCACGAGCGTCTTGTTATTGCCAAATACAATGTAATCTTTTTTTACATCTAATACCACTGCTTCGCTCCAAGCTCTGTGTATTTTCTTATTATGTTTATAGCATTGTATTTGCAACTTATCTCCTATACACATATTTTTCACTTCAATCACCTAAAAAAATTATAACACACTTTTCTTGATTTTGAAAAACTTTCTATAATAAAAGACATATTTATATATGCCCTTTACTGTTTTTTACTTTTCTTTTATATATTCTATTGCTTTTTGAAGTTGTGTATCATCTTCATTTTCGTATGTTTCATAATACTTCTTATCTAGTTCTACTTCTATATCTGGAGTTATACCTTCGCTATCATTTATCCAATTACCCTTAGGTGTTAACCATTTTTTTACTGTTATCTTATATTGAGTACCATCAGATAATGTCATCAATTCTTGAACAGTACCTTTACCATATGTTTTCTTTCCTATAAATATAGAACCTAGATTTTCTCTTAATCCAGCAATCAACACTTCAGATGCAGAAGCGCTTACTTCATCTCCAAGTAAAACTACAGTATATTTTTTATTGTCAGTCCCACTTCCATAAGTAGCAGTTACTTTACCGCTTTGTTCGAATTGATACATAATTTGATTCTTATTTAAGAATATATCTAATATACCGTCTACAGTAGTTAAATGCCCACCTGTATTACCTCTAACATCTATTATAAGAGCATCTATATTTTCTTTTTCTAACTTGTCTAATTCTTCTTTAAATTGAGAGTATGTGTTATTAGCAAATATTCCTATATATATATATCCTATTTTTTTATCATCCTCTTCAATTATTTCAGAAGCAACGGATGCTAAAGTTACTAAACTTTTATTTAATGTTATTTCTATTTCTTCTTCATCTCTTAATACTTTTAATTTATAACTAGTATTAGTTCCATTTCTTATTATAGAACTAAACTCACTAGCACTTAAATCTTTAGCCATAGAATCATCTATTGAAACAACCATATCTCCTGGTAGTAATCCTGATTTAGCAGCAGGTGAATCTTTAAAGATAGAAGTTATTAACATATTGCCAGATTCTTCATCTTTAAGTATTTGTATTCCAACACCTTCATAACTTCCATTTAAAGATATTGCAAAGTTATCTGTCTCATTTTCATCAAAATAAACTGAATGCGGATCATCTAATGATTCCATCATTCCTGCTATAGCATTACTTATCAAATCTTTTTTATCAACTTCTTCATAATAATTGTCTATTATATAGTTATAGTTTTTTATAAACTCTTTTAAATTTTTGTCAGTAACAACTTCTTTACTATCTGTTATATTATTTTGTTTAAATATGAGTCCTATAGATAAACCTATTAAAGATGACATTATTACTAATAATATTGTTTCTGCTGTAGAAAATATTTTTTTATCTTGTTTGTTATTTGGGTTTTCATTCATTTTATCATCAACCATTCTATTAAACTATACCACATAAGAAATAAAAAGTCCATAAATTTATTTACAATATGATAATAAAATTATATAATTAGTTTGGTGGTTATATGAAAAAATTTAATATGATTGATGAAGCTTTTATTTGTGAGAATTGTGGGAAAGAAGTAGAAAAACTTAACTATACTGCAAGAGATCACTGTCCATATTGTTTACACTCTAAACACGTAGATATAAATCCAGGGGATAGAGCGAATGAGTGTAAAGGGATATTAGAACCTATTGGTATTGAAAAGTTTAAAGATACCTATAAAATAGTTTATAAGTGTAAAAAATGCGGAGCTATGCATAGAAATATAACTGCAAGTGATGATGACTTTAATTTAATAATTGATTTATCAGTACAAAAAAAGGACTTCTAAGTCCTTTTAAAATTTCCAAATATCTTCATCCACTGGATCTAATGATTTGATTTTTGGTAAATCTACATCATCTAGATCTGGGATTTCTGTTATATCTATTTTTTGAGTCTTATCTAATGAGATACTTTCTATCTCATCTAGAAGATCTCCATCATCAAAACCTTTCTTAGGTAGAAGTGCATCGAAAGCTTTATCGAACTTAGCATACTTCTCTTCATAACTTTCTAATGTAGGTTCTTCCTTTTTAGTTGTTTTACGAGTTTTCTTATGTTGCGGTGTTTCAACAACTTCTTCTTTTACTTCTTCGACCTGATTTTCAACTACAGGAGTTTCTTCTTGAAGTCTTTGAGCTTGTTCTAATTGTTGTTGTAGTTTTAATTTTTCAAGTTGTAATTCTCTTAATTTTTCACTGTCATCTTCTTTGGTTTTGCCTTGACCAAAATTAGTCTTATCAGCATAACTTCCTATAATAGCAAGAAGGATAATAATTGCGCCACCTAAAAACCAAGTATAATTTAACATTATATACTCTAAAAATGTTTTCATTACTTCCCTCCCTATTCTTATCCATATTAATAATAACACTTTTTATAAAAAAATACAACTACTATTTTTCTAAAAAGTCTTCTCCTTTAATTATTTCTACCTTTGATAAATTAGGATAATCTTGTTGTCTTAATACTTCAAAAAGAACTAGAGCTACACAATTCGATAGGTTCAAAGCTCTTATATTACCATTAGTTGGTATTCTTAAACATCTATCTAAATGATTAACTAAAATCTCTTTTGGTATACCTGTACTTTCTTTACCAAAAACTAAATATATATCTTTTTCAGTATTTGTAAAATCAAAATCACTATGAGGCTTTTTACCATATCTAGTTAAATAGTAAAAATCTCCATCTTTATTTTTTTCTAAAAAATCTTCGTAGTTTTCATATACTGTGTAGTCACAGTGTTCAATGTAATTAACCCCACTTCTTTTTAAGTATCTATCATCAAGTGAAAATCCAAGTGGTTTAATTAGATGCAACTTAGTATATGTTCCCGCACAAGTTCTCATTATGTTTCCTGTATTTTGTGGGATTTCTGGTTCGTATAAAACTATGTTAATCATTCAAATATCTCCCCAGCTATCAATTCATCTATATCTGTATTTGAATTTAATCTAACATTCTTTATAACTTCTTCTTCAACAACTACTACAACTACAGGTAATTTATCTAAATCTATATTTATATCATACCCTTTTAATTTTTTTATAAACTTTTTATCTACATAACTCTTATCTATATATATAAGATTATGTTTTAAGTTTAATTCATCTATTTTTTCTGATAATTCTTTTTCAACTGTTTCAAGAGTTAAATCGTATTTATCTCCTATATATATTATTACATCTTCATTTTCAGTCATAAACTCATCAAATGATTCAGGAGTTATTTTATTCGCATATTCATAAAAATTAGATGTTAACTTTTCTTTATTCTTATATATATTAGATAAGAAGAGTGTTAAAAAAGCGGTAACTGCTAATAATACTACTAAAATTATGTAATTCTTTTTTGGTATTTCTCTCATAATTAGCCTCCTTGTTTTTAACCTTTTTATTCTTGAATACTTATTTCATTTATATTAACTATAGGTAGTTGAATTCCTTCTTGTGCTACTACATCTTTAAACTTTTCTCTAAATGTTGTTAATTCTCTTATTATTGAATCTGGATAGATTCTTTTACTTGTCTTAATTGCATTATATACATCTAGAGTTGTTACAAATTGTCGATTTTGAAATAAAGCTTGTGAGAATGCAGCTGTTAAAACTGAGAATGCAATATCTGGATACATTGCTCCTAAACCATATACTCTTTTATATTCACTAGTCGCACTTACAATTGACTCTAGTAACATTTTTGTAACATATTCATTATATCTAAACTTAATTCCTGTTGATTGTTCTATTTTAGGTAAACTTCTAAAAAGTATTTCTACGGTTGTAGTTTCAGTTGGCTCCAATACATCAATTCTTTCAAATCTTCTTAAGAAAGCTCTATCTCTTATTACATATGTATTATATTCTATATCTGTTGTCGCACCTATTAGTTTTATTGCACCTCTGTCAATAGCTGGTTTAAGTATGTTAGCTAAATCCATAGAAGTTCCACTATCAGTTCCAATAAGGGTATGTATTTCATCTATAAAAAGAATTGTCTTTGTTACATTTTTAAGTTCTTCTACAAGTAAAGTTATTACCATCTCATCTCTACCATTATAACTAATTCTACCAAGAAGTGAAGATGAGTTTATTTTGATAACTCTATATCCTTGAAGTACAAATGGCACTGCATTGTTTAAGATTCTATAAGCCAAACCTTCTACTATAGAAGTTTTACCTACACCTGCTTTACCTACCAATAATCCTGATTTTTCTGGAGTAAGTAACACCATCATAAGTTTTCTAAGTTCATCATCACGAGCTATTGATGGATCTGTTACATAAGTTTTAGCAGTTAAGTCTTCTCCATAATTTTTTAATACGCTAAATCCATTATATGTATTTCCTGGCATACAATCAGACCTTTCTTTACTATACACATGACAATTATAACTTATTTTAAGCAAAAAAAAAAGAGTTTTTAATTATTTCCCTCTTTTTTATGCACAACTAATTGATCTTCTACTACAAATATTCTTTGATTTTCTTTATTTAAAGTATTCGCATCTATTCCAAGATTATTTACTATTCCACCTATAGTATCGCCTTGTCTAGTTACATAAACAACTACTCCACTTTTAGGGATTGTTATTTCTTGATTAGGATAAATCATATCGTCTTTATTTAATCCATTTATTAAAAGTAAAGTAGATGGATCTACATTATATGCCCTAGCAATTGAATAAATAGAGTCTCCTCTTTTTACTTTGTAGGTTTGAAAAACCTGATTTTCTTCTTTGGGAACTATTATTAAACTCCCTACTACTAAATCAGAATCACTATTAAATCCATTTATGTTTTTTATTGTTTCTCTAGTTGAACCTGTTTTACCTGCGATTACATCTAAAGTATCTCCATACTCTACTTGATATATCTTATACATACATTCACCTCAATATAATATATGATATTTATACTATTAAGTTCTATTTTTTAGTTTTTTTAATATATTTTATTAGGGTGATAAAATGAAAGAATTACCAAAAGTATTTCATAATAAGATAGATAAAAAGTTTGATAATAACAGAAGTGTTTTCTATAGTAACAATACATATGAAGAAGATAGGAGTGTTGATACAAGAACTGTACTTCAAAAAATAAACGAAATATTCTCTTCTCCTAACTATGTGTATAAAGCAAATGTAGAAATCACACTAAAAGATAAGAAAGTCACCAAGAGAATTATAGGAAGAAATAAAAATTATATAATTACTATGGATAATGATTTAATACCTATAAGTGATATTGTTGATATTAGGTCTACAAAAAAATAAAGTTATGCATAAAATGAGTGCATAACTTTTTAATTACAAAAAAAGACCGAAGTCTTTTATATACATTCTACAAATGTATCTGGTAAACATCTTAAAGCGCATACGCAATTTAAGTTCATTGTAAAGAATGAGTTAGTTGCTACATAAGGAGTTAAAGCAGTTGGTTCTGGATTTTCAGCTAACACTCTAAATGTTGCACAACATCCATCTACTTTTTCTACTCTAAATACATTTGAACAAGTAACACCTTCATCACCGCATACTACATTTTCTCTTGTAGTAGGAACAGCAAAAGGAGTTACTCCGCCTGAACAAGTATATAAAATAACTGGTCTAGTATTACATCCTAAAGTTGTAGTCCCACATCCAAGAAATCCTCTATCACAAGTTTCTAAACAAGTATCTCCACAACAATTGGCATTTTGTTGAAGTACATTTATAACTGTAAGGATCTCTGCTATGCAACGGCAACTTTCTACATCATTATTGTTATTGCACATATATAATCCACCCTTTCATTATTTCTATAATAATGTATTCCAACTAATTAAAAGTGTGTGAATAAAAGCCTATTTTTATATAATTAGACTTAATTCTTGATTATTTTAAGTTTTTTTTGTACAATAAAATTGGATGTGATAAAGTGAACAATAACGACTGTATAAAAGAAAGAGAAGATTATGTTATTTGTGAGAAGAATGGCAAAAAAATAACTGTTAGAGATCTTCAACTTGAAGTGCTTAGTATTATGGATGAAGTACATAGAGTGTGTGAGAAAAATAATGTTAGATATGCTCTTATAGCTGGGAGTGCTTTAGGGATTGCTAATTACAAAGGTTTTATTCCTTGGGATGATGATATTGATATTTGTGTATTAAGAGAAGACTGGAATAAGTTTATAGATGCATTAAATAAAGATTTAAGTGATGACTTTTATTTTCAATGTTTTGAAAATGATAAAAAATTTAATGCTATAATGGGACCTACTATGAAAATAAGAAAGAAAAACACTTATATTGAAGAAGTTAATTTCTTACTTAAGAATAGATGTAAATCTGGAGATGGTATTTTTATAGATGCTCTTATATATGACAATATAAATGAAAATAAATACATAGATGAAGCTAATAGAATGGTAGTAAGAATACTTATGCCACTTATGGTATTTTTAGATAATATAGGTATAAATCCTGTACTTTTAAAAAGATTTGTTAGATGGCATGCTTTTCAATATTCAAAAAGAAATAAAAATAGTTCTAGAATTGGTAATATAATTACTGAGCCTTGGGTACCTTTCTTAAAAGGAAGACATTTTGATAAGAAAGATGTATTACCTTTTAGACTTTATGACTTTGAAGGTAGAAAGTTTTATTCTTATAATAATATAGAAAAAATATCTAAAGAAAATTATGGTCCTAATTGTTTAAAGAAATGGGATGGAAAAAAATGGGTAGAAACTTTACCTGTCAGTAAAAGAAAACCAAAACATACTGTAGATTTAAATCTAAATGGAGATAAACCTATAGATGAAAAATAATATAGTTACATGGTTAATAGTACTAGCTATATTATTTATAGTACTTTCTGCAATACTTTTTAGTGAAGTTAGTTTTTGGTTTTTAGGTATAGGTATTTCTATTATAGGTTCTATACTTTTATATAAAATCAATCATTAAATAGATGATTGATTTTTTTTGTTATATATATACCTAAAAATAATAGAATAAATGCTATTATAAGGTCAAATAGTGTATAGAAAGCATTAAGACATTTAATAAACATTAAAACGATTGTAGATAGGCTAAAACCTAAAATAGCGCTATAAGTTTTTTCTTTATAATTTTTAAATAAATAATTTATTAGTTTAACTGTTAGAATTATACCTATACCTATTCCAAGTATATATGGTATTAGTAATTTAATATTCTCTAGTAATAAAGATAAATTAAATATATTAGAATATAATTCTATTACTTTTTCATAAGCACCTAACATCATTAAAGTAGCAGTACCACTTATACCAGGCACTACCATTGTTACCGCATCCATAAAACCTATAAAAGTAAAATATAAAAAGTTTAATAAACTATTTTGTATATTTACTTGATTATTTATATTTATAAGTCCAAATATAGTTATAATTATAAAAGATATAATAGCTATATAATTATATTTTTTATTTGTATTTTGTTTTATATCATTAAATCCACCTATTATTAAACCTATAAAGAAAAATATAGTTACTAAATAATATTTATTTAAACAATTTAAAATTATATTACTAAAAAACACCATAGATATTAAAACACCTATAGCTATCTTAAATAAAAACTTAAAAGATTCTTTTGGTTGTTTAAAAAAATTATTAACTGAATCTATTAGTTTTTGATATATCCCCATAGAAATAGCAAGCATAGATCCACTTACTCCAGGAACAATTTTACCTATTCCTATTATTATCCCTTTAAGAATTAGTAACATAGTATCACCAGTTAATTATATTTATTTTTCTACTCCAAAATAACCATTTTCTACATATTTAGTTTCATTTACTACTATGAAAGCTTTACTATCTAATTTTCTGACTATTCTTTTTAGGTTTTCTAAAGTATTATGTCTTATTTGAATATATAACATATATTTAGGATTCTTTGTTCCTTTTACTTCTATAGCAGTTACTCCATATCCATTTTCTCTAATCTTTCTTACTATTTCATCATCTTTATTAGATAGTATTACTTGTACTTCTAAATTAGATTTAATAAATATTTTAGATATTTTCCCACCTATATATGTACCTACTGAAAAACCTAATGCATAAGCAACAACTATAAAGAAACTATTATTATCAGTATTTAATGCTTCCTTAACTATTAAAAACCAAACCGTTATTTCTACTAAGCCTATTAAAGAAGCAATTAAATCTCTTCCTTTTACTGTATTGATTGTCCTAAAAGTACCTAAAGATACATCTATAAGTCTAGCAAAAAATATTTTCATACACATTAAAAATAAAGTCATATTATCACCTTTATTAGCATGGTGATATTTGGTAATTTTATACAAAAAAAAGAAAGTTTTATTTACTTTCTTTTAGTGTTGATAATTGTTTAAGAATGTTTTTGCTTCCTGCAAAATATTCTTCTATTTTATTATCTTTTATTTTAAATAGAATGTCATCATTTACTTTAAGTTCACTTAAATCATTAGAAATGTTTAATTCATCACTTATATAACCTTTATTTAATGCATCATCTAAATTGATGTTGTAGAATGTTAAAGCATCTTCTTGTTTTTTATATTCAGTTATATAGTTGTTATAAAGTGTTTGATAATTTGCTTGAGAATTATTATTTTGTTTAGTTGCTAAAACATAATATTCTTTTTCTTTTCTATTTAATAAGTTATTTAAAGTTATTTTTGTTTCATCTATTATTGTTACTCCGTTATCGTTATCTGTAGGATTAACTGGTTTAACTACTAGAGTCGTTACAAAATAGAATATTCCTAAGATTATTACTAATACTAATATTATAAGTAGAAAATTTTTTAATGAATATGAATTTTTTTCTATTATTTCCTGTTTTTTATTGTTTTTTACTAATTTTGCTTTCTTCATTTAAATCACCAGTTATTATTATAGCACATTTTAAATATAATTATCAATTATTTTCCAACTGCTTTTACTGAAATAGATTGGGCTACTGTTATAAGTTCATCTATTTCCATATTATCAGACATTACTGAGTATTCTACTCCATTACTTATCCAAGATACTGAATAATCAGTAATTGAGCCTACCGTATCTAATATTAAGTATGGATCACCATATACATAGTTTGTTGTTTCTGCATCATTAAGTGTTTCTTGTACTACTGTAAACGCTGATTCTCCAGAGAATGTAAGTATTACTCTTTCACCATTTGTTGTTTCTACTATATCTTGACCTGATAGTTGTGTATCTATTGGAACATACATTGGATAAACTATATCTTCTATTTTAGATGTTGTTTTATCATCTATTTGTTCTTCTTTAGGTGTTTCTTCTGTTTGTTTTATATAGTTACTAGCGTCAAAATAGTTATTATCAAATTTTGCTTTATAATCTATATCTACTATAGTCAAGCACATTTTAACATTATTATCGCTATCTAATACTTCTACTTTTGTTATATTTTTATCTTTATCTATGTATATTTTTTGAGTATTAAAATCTCTTTCTGATGAATAATTTACTTTACTAGTTATAGTATATCCATCATTAGTTTTTTCAAACTTTCTTTCACTATCGTTATTTAGATCTGTGATAATAGGCTGAAGTAAATAGATTTGAGAGTTATTGTATGGCCAATCACTTTGGAATTTAAAACTTTTATTTAGTGATGGTGTGATTACATAAACACCTTCTTTATTTTTTAATATTACTTGTTCATGATTATTATTTTGGTTTGTTAAATTAACTTTGAATAAATCTCCTTTTTTGTATGAAGAATCTACTGTATATGTGTATTTTTCTTCATTTCTATAGATTTCTAATGTTCCCGATAAGTGATATGAGTTAGAATCTTCTACTTTTTTACTTAATTCTTTTATCAAATCCTTGTCATTATATTTACCACATCCACTAACTAACAAAAGCACTCCTAAAAAAATAAATAATTTTTTCACATTTCACCTCATTTTTCAATTAAGTATATGGATTAAAATAACAATTATGAATAATTTGATGAAATATGGGAAAATTAAATAATGATAGAAAGGATGAGTTTATGGAAACATTACAAAAGTTTTGCTTAGTATTTACAATAATAGGAGCAATTGTATGGGGATTAATTGGATTTTTTGATTTCAATTTAGTTGCTTGGATATTTGGTGACTCAATAATTGCTAGAATAATTTACATTATTGTGGGTATATGTGGTTTAATAAATATTTGTTTATTATTTAAGCATATAGAAGAAAAATAAAAAGCACTTCATTTAAGCGTGAAAGTGCTTTTTTATGTTTTAATTTTTCTTACTAATTATAACCGTTGCCTCAGTTCTCTTTGGTGTATAAGTCGCTAAAGGATTTAAACCTTTTACAATTACTTTTTTAGTATAAGTATTGTCTACTTCACACCCCTCAAGATCAACATAAACTGTTATATCAGATTCATTAATGGTTGACAACACTGAACTTGCGCCTTGAACTTCAACTGTGATAAATCCATTTTCATTGTCTATTGGTTGAGCAATTAAACCTTCTCCTAAATTAATTCCATCTAAAGGAATGCTAAATTTAATAGGTTCAGAAGAAGAATCTGTTATTTTAAGTGTTATATCAACATATTCATCGCTTATGGATTTTACTCCAGATGGTTTTTTTATTTCTGCTCTTAAAGTTGCATCTTTATTCAAATTGGAAACATCTATACTTACGTCTAAACTATTTATCGAACTAAGAGTTTCACTATCACCATATATTATAACCTCATTCTTACTAAATGAATATGAACTTATTGCTTTTCCTGTAGGTAATACACCAGACGGAATAAAATTTAAAGCAACTGATTTACTCGGAGATGCTAAATCTACTTCAGCACTTATTTTCGCAGGAACAAATTCAACATCAACTACATTGCCATCCCTATCATAAGCTCTAAGAGTTACATCTTTTAATGTCTGTTTTCCCGCTTTTTTCTCAACCAAATCATCTAAATCGATTAAAGCCTTAACTGTTGCAACTTGATCTAGTTTATATTCCGCGCCTCTTATTGTTACTTCATCTTCACTTAACTTAACACTATTTACAATAAGCGTATTATCTAACTTATTATTATTTACTATATCATAAGACAACTCTCTATTGTCATTAGCTTTTTCGTATATTATAACTGTTGCTACACTAGGATTTACACTGTATTCAATCCCTGTACGCCCTTGATCATATTCAATATTAACTTTATGGGTTCCAGGTTTTAATCCCCTAAGATCTACAGTAACACCACTGCTAGATGACTGTTTGGCAATATAAAGATCTGCTTTACTACCAATTAAGGTTACATCTACTGTATCAGGTAATCCTTCAACAACATATAATTCCTCTTCATAAAGAACATTTATTGATTGTTGTTTAAGAACCTCAGCTGTTTCACTCGAAAAATTAATTATTTTTTGATCTACTACTATAAATATTGCAACTGAAATAAATAATGAAAGAAATAACAATGTCGTTGATTTTGAAAGCAAAGTTTCAAATTTTTTATTTGGAATATTTATTTTTTTTGTTGTTTTAAATATAAATTTTGTAATTGGCATTATTATATATCTATCTAAGAAGTTGAAAAGTGATTTGAAAAAATTATTCTGTTTCTTCATTAGTTTCTACCTCCTCATCTTCAATTACTACAGATTTTTTAGGACTTAATTCTTCCAATAACATAACCTTTATTTCATCAGGTGTTAAATTGTAATGCAATTGCCCATCTATAGAAATAGAAAGTCTTCCTGTTTCTTCAGAAACCATTAAAGAAATACAGTCTGTTATTTCTGCTATTCCAAGTGCAGCTCTATGGCGTGTCCCTAATCTCTTAACAACTTTTGAATTTTCACTTATTGGAAAAACCGCTCTAGCACATGTAATTTTATCACCTTGAATAATTACTCCACCATCATGTAATGGGTTATTAGGGAAGAATATAGACATCAATAAGTCACTAGAGATATCAGCATATATTTTTTTAGCTTTCTGAATATAATCATTTAAACTATTATCTCTTTCAATTACTATTAAAGCGCCTGTTCTTGTTTTTCTTAATGAATCCATAGCACTTACTATTTCGTAAACAATTCTTTCTCTTTCATCAACTGTAAGAACCTTGTGTCTTCCAAGTAATTGGCTTCTTCCTAGTTGTTCTAAAACATTTCTAATTTCTGGTTGGAATATAACTATAAGCGCTAAAATACCCCATTCAATTACATAATCTAGTAAGAAACCTATTGTTACTAAATCAAATAAAGAACTAAGTATTTTTAAAATTATAATTAAACCTACTCCCTTAAAAATTAAAATCATTTTAACATTTTTACTTAAACTTTTTAATACATAATAAGTAACTAACCATACTAAAAGTACGTCTATTATATCTTTTACCGAATTGACAATTGAATCAAATGACATATTGTACCTCCTTATTCTTAGATAATTATATCATAAAAAAAATAAAAAATAAATGTATATATTTTTATTTTTTTAATATGATTAGGAAACAAAAAAATTGGGTTACCCCAATTTATATACTTTATGGTGGAGAATGAGGGACTCGAACCCTTGACCCCCTGCGTGCAAGGCAGGGGCTCTAGCCAACTGAGCTAATTCCCCAGCAATTAGTAACAAAGTTACTAATAAAGTATAACATTATTTTATTTATGTGTCAACACTTTTTTTGTAAAAATTGATTTTAGTGTATTTCAGGGCACACAGTGGGGTCGGGTTCGTAAAAACAATGATTTTTATATTTTCCAGAGTTTCTTTGATCATACCAAGTTGGTCTACAGGAATTACCTGTTCCTGGTGCATAAAACCATAACGCGTTTGTAGCTGGGTGATAATACTCACCTTTTAATACTCTATTTGCAAGTTCCCTTTCTTGTGTAGTTGGATTGCTAAAGAAAAGCGGGCTATCGACTCCTGAAAAACCACCTGGATTTTGATAAATTACTCCTTGTATTGAATTTATATTTTTAAATGTTAAACATCTACCTATTCCACGGTTAACTACAACATTCCCTACCATAAGCATTCCCAAATTACCTTCTCCAAGAGCTTCAGCTCTCATAAGACGGGCTAATAAATCTCGTTCATTTGTCGTATAATTTATTATAGACATTATATCACCTACATTATAATATGCAAAAAAGTGTTGAAGATTAAAAAAAAATGTGTTATAATGTACTAGTCACAGGGGTATAGTTCAATGGTAGAATAACGGTCTCCAAAACCGCTGATGTGGGTTCAACTCCTGCTACCCCTGCCATTAGTAAGTTACAGTTTATCTACAAAGGTAAGCTGTTTTTATTTATTTTTAATTTCTATATTTACTTTTTAATAAAGAATGTGCTACAATAATTCTATGTGGAGGGTTTTGTTATGGAAGAATTAATGAATTCAATAGTTGAATATTTTAAACATAATAATAAAGGATTTTCTATTAAAGAATTAAGGAAGTACTTTGAGATAAAAGGTGAAGAACAAACTGATATTTTTAACAATGCACTAAATACGCTTGTAGAAGATGGAAGTTTGTTTTTTGATGGAAAAACTTATAAATTATTCACACCTGATTTAGGTTTAGCTTATGGTGAAATTGAGATAAACAGAATGGGAAATGGAATTATTCATACTCCTTACGGAATAATTTTTGTAGATAATAATAATTTAAATGGTGCACTAAACGGAGATAAGGTTACTATAAGCAATATAATTAAATCTCCCAGAAGAAATAATTATGAAGGAAAAGTTTTTCAAGTATTGAAAAGAAGAACTGGTAGAATTGTATATAAAGTTAAAGGAGATGGATTTGATGCTAAATTAATTCCATATAACGAAAATGAAAATATTGAAATATTTATCAATAAAAATCAACTTAAAAACTTAAGAAATGGTGATTTTATTGTAGTTGAAGTTTCAACCGAAAAGAAAGATAATAAGTTTTTAGCTGAAATAGATAAAGTAATTACGACAGAAAATGATAAAAATAAGGATGTTAGGATTTTGTATGAAGAATACGACATTCCTGTTGATTTTCCAAATGACGTTATGGAAGAATCAAAAAATCTTCCTACTGAAGTTTCAGAACAAGAAATTGTTGGAAGAAAAGATTTAAGAAACAAACAATTTCTTACCATAGATTGTGATAATACAAAAGATAGAGATGATGCAATATGTATTGAAAAATTACCTAATGGTAATTATAAATTATATGTTAGTATTTCAGATGTAAGTCACTATGTTAAGCCTGGAACAAAATTGTTTGAAGAAGCATTGAAAAGGTGCAACAGTCACTATGTAAATAATACTTGCAACCCTATGTTTCCTAAAGAACTTTCTAATGGTATTTGTTCATTGCACGCAAATGTTGATAGACTAACTAAAACAGTTGAAATGGAAATTGATAGTAATGGTGAAGTTTTAAATTACGATATTTATAAATCAGTTATAAACTCTAAAAGAGCTATGAAATATAGTAATGTTAATAAAGTATTAGACGGGATTTCTGTTAATGGATATGATGAATTTGCTGATGAGCTAAATATGATGAATGAATTAAATCACATATTAGAAAATAAAAGACACGAGAGAAATTATATTGATTTTGATATTAGAGATGTAGAACAAGTAGAAAATGACTTTGGCGAAGTAGTTGATTTCAAACGTGGAGAAACAGGAAATGCACAATTGCTAATTGAAAACTTCATGGTTATTGCAAACGAAACAGTTGCTAAACATTTTTACTGGTTACCTTTTATATTTAGAATACATGAAGAACCAAATAAGCAAGCAGTTGATGACGTATTAGAATTGCTTAGAGATGCAGGTTATAATATTCCTAATTGTAAAAATGTAGATGCTAGAACTTTAAATGGCATTTTAAAAGGATTAAGTAAAACAGATAAATTAGATATTGCTAAATCTTTGATACTAAGAAGAATGAAAAGAGCTAGATACTGTGTTAATAATTTGGGTCACTATGCATTACAATTAAAAAATTATTGTCACTTTACTTCTCCAATAAGAAGAATTGCTGACTTTATGATTCATACTATAATTGATGGAGTTGAAGAGTTAGATTATTCTAATGAAGGAATAAGTAAATTAGAAAAAGAATTGCAAGTAGTATGTGAAAATGCTTCTAGAATAGAAAAAATAAGTAAGGAAATTGAAGAAAAAGGTATGCAACTTGAGATGGCTAGATATATGGAAAAATACGTAGGTAAAGGATTTGATGCATATATAACTGAAATATATCAACATGGAATGTTAGCTAAAACAGAAAATATGATAGTTGGTAAGATAAAACTAGAAGATATTTTAGATGATAAATATTATTTCGATTATGATAAAAACGCAATAATCGGAAAGAAAAATAAAAAGAAATATACAATAGGTCAAAAAGTATATGTTGTAGTAAAGGATGCTAGTAAGGCAAATAGAACAATTAGTTTTAAAATAGAGAAAGAAAAAGAAAAAAAATTAACAAAAGAAAAAGATGTTTATTCATAATGAAGCGAAACATCTTTTTTTATTTAACAGTTATTCTTGCGGAATGATAGTTTCAACTGGATCTGTTTTCTCCGGTTCTTCCGGTGTTGTTGGATTAGTGTTATCTGGTGTACCCTCTGTTGGATTTTCAGGTTCTTTTTGATCAGATTCGTTGTCTTGTATATTATTAGATTGGTCTGGTAATTCTGTATCTATTTCATCTTCTGGATTATTCTCTTCAATATCATCCTTTAAATTATAGTTTTCATCAGGTCTCTCATTAACTTGATTGTTTTGTTCTGGTTGAGATGGTACTGGTTTAGGAACTTGCGTAACTTTATTACTGGTTCCACCTATATCTGTATATGAATTTTCTAATTCTTGTCCATCTAATATTGCATCTATTAAACCTATCGCTTCATCAACACTTTCTTGTTCTGGTTTCATTACATATAACAGTTGATTGTATGTATATGTGTAATCTGTTGCATCTTTTCCAGTTAAACTGTATGAATGTATATTCCATCCTGACATGTCTTTTAATTGTGCTTTTACTAGCGAAGTTAAAGATTTAACACTCATATTTGTTTGATATTTTCCATTTACAGCATCAAGCAATGAACTATATTTTGTTATTATAGATTTATCTATTACTTTATCTATCATCGCTTTTATTAAAGCTTGTTGATTTTTACCTCTTTGTCTATCTCCTTCTTTGAAGGCTTTACGAGTACGAGCAAAATCTAAAGCTTGCTCCCCATTTACTGAATTCATTCCTTTTTTGAATCTATAACCAGAATATGATGTAAAGGTATACTCAGAATAAACTTCTAAGCCACCAAGGGCATCTACTATATCAATAACAGATGTAAAGTTAACTTTTACATAGTAATTTATATCTAGTTCTAATAAATTCTCAATTGTTTGAACTGACATATCTATTCCATATATTCCTGCGTGCGTTAATTTGTCTTTTGTACCAGTTGTCCCGTGAAGTTGTACATAATAATCTCTAGGAATAGAAATCAATAATATTTGATGTGTTTCTGGATTTACAACCATTACCATATTAACATCACTTCTTGACACAGATGATATTTGCCCATATGTATCGATTCCACTTATATAAACCGCAAAAGGTTCTATTGTAACATTTACTTCTTTAAGTGTTGTTTCAACTTTGGTTTTTATTGTAAATGTGTGAATAACCTTTGTATCCTTTTCAAAATTTGCTATTTCTTCTGCCATTATATTTTTAATAGAATCTTCTAGCACTATAACGTTTACCTTTGAATCTAGCAAATCAGTTACTAAAGAGTCTGATGTATCATATGACTTAAACTTAACTTTAATATCTTCTTGCAATTTTTTATTAGCTTCTTTAGCGCCTGTAGAATTTTTAAAATAACCTACTTCTTCATTTTTTATATCTTTTAACTTTTTATAATCGCTATCTTCCAATACAATTACAGAATAGTGCTCTAATTTATATTTGGTATCTCCATTGTTCAATAATACTCCTAATGTTTTTCCTATATAAAAATTAGCACATGTCATAGCAATTATTCCTACAACCATGAAAGCAGAAAGTGTTTTCTTTATTTTTTTCTTTAAATGTTTTAAATTTACCAAAAATATATTTAATCCTGAAAAAATTAAAACAATTATAGTAATTATCATCGAATACTTTGCAGGTAACAAATTTAAATAGAATAAAAGTCCTAAAAAGCAAATTGAAGACAATGCTAATAGGATACTTATAATTTTATATACTCTATTTTTTTTAAATCTAATTTGTTTCATATACATCACCATTAAATTATACCATATAATAGTTTTTTTTAAAATTCAATTCTTATTTTTTTATGGTAGTTTACATTTTTATTATATATTTAATTTGTTTTTGTAAACCTAATTACACTAAAAAATATTTTTTATATTGCTCTATAAAGAAATTGTCTGTCATCCCAGAAATATAATCGATAACTTTCCTTGCCGTAGTAGTATTTTCGTTGTAATTTTGTGACATTCCATTCAAAAACATCGTATATATATCTTCTTTTTTGTTATTATTTGATATTTGATCATAATACAGTTCAAATAGACTTTCAAACATTTTATCTATTTTCTCCAATTGCGTTTCGGTGTTTGCCTTAAGATATATATTTTCATAATTAAAATTAATTAAAGATTGAAGTGCATTATAGATTATTTTCGACATTGAAATATAATTTTTATCCATACTATTCTTAATTATATCGACAACAATTGTATTAACCATTTCTGAATTGCTAGTTCCTAAAACTTCTACAACCCCGCCTGGTAAATCAGTTGTTTTAATTCTATTTAAACGAATCGCATCTTCTATGTCTTTTCCAATATAAGCAATTACATCACTTATTCTTACAACACACCCTTCTAGTGTCATTGGTTTTAGTTTTTTCAATGTCTCCTTATTAGTATAGCACTCATTATATTCTTGTAAAAAGTCTTCTTTTGTTTTGGTATGGGGTTCATATTTCGTTTGTAATTCTTCACCATTGTGACATAAAATAGCATCTAAAACTTGGAGAGTTATATTATTTCCTTCACCACCATTTTCAATATCCATTAGAGTTCTCACACTTTGTACATTGTGATGGAAATAACCTTCATTATATTTTTGGCTTAATTTATTTAATATTTTTTCACCTTCATGTCCAAAAGGTACATGTCCCAAATCATGACCTAAACTTGCTGCTTCTATTAAATCTTCATTAAGTGATAAACCTCTGCCTATCGTTCTTGCTATCTTACTAACCAATTGAATATGAGTCATTCTCTTACTAATCATATCATTGTTTTCAAATGAGAAAACTTGAGTTTTATCTATATATCTTGTGTATGATAGTGAATATATTATTCTATCTATATCTCTAAAGTAAGAAGTTCTAAAATCGTCTTTATTTGGTTGCAATCTTACTGCATCTTCATCTTTTGATGCATATTTTGATAAGTTTTGATTGTGTGTTTTCATATTTTCTATAATTTTTTTCATTTGATCATCTCCATTATAATTATATCATATATAATTATTTTTAAATATTTTTATTTTTTTAGTAAAATAAAAAGGATTTTTAAAAGTTTTGTAGAATGATA
>JAZRAM010000040.1:0-22305 GCA_045634565.1 Bacilli bacterium | reverse complement strand
AAGTTGGGTGGCACCGCGGAGATAATTCGTCCCAAACAATGAGACGAATTACTATTTATTGATGCTCAATTAGCTCAGTCGGTAGAGCGCACGGCTGTTAACCGTTAGGTCGTAGGTTCGAGTCCTACATTGAGCGCCATCTTTAATGCCTCTTTAGCTCAGTCGGTAGAGCGCACGGCTGTTAACCGTTAGGTCGTAGGTTCGAGTCCTACAAGAGGCGCCATTTTAAAATAGTAACAAGTCTTAAGACTTGTTTTTTGTTTATAAGGAGGATATTATGGTAACAAAAGAGAAACTAAAAGATTATGCAGGAAAATTGATGTTTGATATGGATGATGCTGGATATGATAGAACTTTAGAAGAATTTGAAACAGTTGAAAAACATATGGCTTTTATAGGTGAAATAGAAGGAATTGATAGTGTTGAGCCTATGACTTTCCCTTATGTAATATATCATGCAACTTTGAGAGAAGATGAAGCAAAAGATTGTTTAACTAACGAAGAAGTACTTGCTAACGCTAAAGAATCAAAAGCTAACCAAGTAAAAGTACCAAAGGTGGTGGGATAATGAAAAGTATAGTAGATTTAAGAAAAGATTTAGATGAATCTAAAGTAACTAGTGAAGAATTATTTAAAGTAGCAAACGAAAAAGCACATAAATATCAAGAAGAATACAATTCATTTGTAACTATAATAGATGAATATAATAAAAAAGATTCTAAATCTTTAATAAATGGTATTCCTTATGCCTTAAAAGATAATTTCTCAACTAAAGGAATACTTTCAACATCATCTTCCAATATACTTAAAGACTATGTACCAGTTTATGATTCTACTGTATATAAAAAATTAAAAAATGCTGGTGGAGTACTTGTAGGAAAAACAGTTTTAGATGAACTTGCTATGGGTGGGACAGGTACAACAGCTCATACAGGTATAGTAAAAAATCCTTGGGATATATCTAGACAAATTGGTGGATCGTCTGCAGGTTCTGCTGCAAGTGTTGCTCTCGGTATCGTTCCGTTTTCAATAGGTTCAGATACAGGAGATTCAATAAGAAAACCGGCAGCATTTGGTGGTGTAGTAGGATTTAAACCAACATATGGTAGGATATCTCGTTATGGTTTATTCGCATTCGCATCAAGTTTAGACCATGTAGGATGTTTTGCTAGAACAGTAGAAGACTGTGCTATTGTTACTGATATAATAAAAGGTAAAGATGAAAGAGATATGACATCATTACCTGATGAAAATATTAAATATTTTGACATGTTAAATAATGACATTAAAGGTAAAAAATTATTCTATATTAAAGAATTAACAGATCTTGAAATTTATAAAGATGCTGGAGAAGAAACTTTAGAAATTTTAACAAAATTCAAAGAAACAATAGAAAAATGCAAAAGTATAGGTTTTGAAGTAGAAGAAATATCTTTTGATGAAAAATTACTTAAAGCGATATATCCTGCTTATATGACTATAAGTTGTGCAGAAGCAACAAGTAATAACTCTAACCTTACAGGAATTATATTTGGGCCGAGAGGTGAAGGGGAAAGCATAAATGATATTATGTTTAATGCTAGAACTAAAGGATTTAGTGAACTTATAAAAAGAAGATTTATTTTAGGTAGTTATATACTTCAAAAAGAAAATCAAGAAAGATTATTTAAAAATGCTCAAAGACTTAGAAGAATTATAGTAGATAAAATGAATGAATTATATGAGAAATATGATGCTATGATACTTCCTGCAAGTGGAGGAATTGCTCCTAAATTTGATGAAGCTATAGATAGAATGAGTGATAGATATTTAATGCTTGAAAATCATATGGCAATTGGAAACTTTGGAGGATATCCAAGCATTACATTACCAAATGGTTTTGTAAATGATATGCCTATTGGTATTAATATAACAGGGCCTCAATTTAAAGATGGTGAAACATTAAATATAGCTCATAAAATAGAAGAAACTTTAGGATATAAAGGATTAATAAAGGAGGAATATGATGTATAAAGTAACAATTGGACTTGAAGTGCACTGTGAAGTTAAAACAAATTCAAAAAACTTCTCAAGTGCTAGAAATACATATTCAGAATTTCCAAATGAAAATATTGATACAGTAGATATTGGTCTTCCTGGCATTCTTCCAGTAGCAAACAAAGATGCATTTAGAAAATCACTTATGATGGCACTTGCACTTAATTGTGAAACTCCAGATATTGTTATGTTTGATAGAAAAAATTATTACTATCCAGACCTTCCTAAAGGATATCAAATTACTCAAATGGAAAAACCAGTAGGAATTAATGGATATGTAATGATTAATGTAAATGGTGAAGATATTAAAGTAGGTATACATGATATACATCTTGAAGAAGATACTGCTTCATTAGATCACTTTGGTAATTATTCTTTAATAGATTACAATAGATCGGGAGTTCCTCTTTTAGAAACAGTTACAGAACCTTGTCTACACTCAGCAGATGAAGCAATTACTTTCTTAGAAGCTTTAAAAGGTATATTCTTATATACAGGAGTAAGTGAAGCAAGAACTGATAGGGGGCAAATGAGATGTGATGTTAATATTTCATTAAGTGATACTGATGAATTAGGTACAAAAGTAGAAATGAAAAACATTAACAGTTTCAATAATGTTAGACTTGCTATTGAATATGAAATAAAAAGACAAACAGAAATTTTACAAAGTGGAGGAAAAGTATTACAAGAAACTAGACGTTTTGACGATGAAGATATGAAAACTTATCCAATGCGTTCTAAAGTAGATGCAGTAGATTATAAATATTATATTGAACCTAATATTCCTCCAATTAAAATTGATGATTCTTGGATAGAAGAAATAAAATTAGAAATCCCTATGTTACAATATCAAAGAGTAGAGAAATATATGGGTGAATATGGTTTATCTAGGTATGATTCAGATATAATTGTAAAAGATAAAAAAGTATCAGATTACTTTGAAGAAACTATTAAATTAGGATGTGATCCTAAAAGTAGTGCAAACTGGTTAACAAGTATAATATTGGGTTATTTAAATAAATATGAATTAAATATAACAGATTTATTCTTAACACCTACAATGCTTGTTGAGTTAATTAAAATGGTTGATGAAGGTAAAATATCATCAAAACAAGGTAAACAAGTATTCTTTAAATGTTTAGAAGAGAATAAAGAACCAAAAGTAATAGTAAAAGAATTAGGAATGACTCAAATAACTGATGATAAAACAATTCGTGATATAGTTGTTAAAGTGTTAGATGAAAGACCTGATTTAATAGAAGATCATAGAAAAGGAAAAAATACATTTGATTACTTTGTAGGTCAAGTAATGAAAGCTACTCGTGGCCAAGCTAATCCAAGTGTAACAAAAAATATTATTTTAGAAGAAATGGAAAAGAGATGATAATATGAATAATAAATATCGTAGTGAATATTGTGGAAAAGTTAGTGAAACACATATTGACAAAGAAATCAAAGTTGCTGGATGGATTGCTAATATCCGTGACCATGGTGGTGTAGTATTTGTTGACTTAAGAGATGAAACAGGTGTAGTTCAACTTGTAAGTAATGATGATACTATGTTTAACGATTTAACTAAAGAATCAAGTGTTACAGTAACTGGAACAGTTAGAAAAAGAAATGAACAAGATTATAATGATAAAATAGCTACAGGTAAATTAGAAATACTTGTATCAAGTATTGAAGTATTAGGTAAAGCCCCTAATGAATTGCCATTTGAAATAATGACTTCTACAAACGTATCAGAAGATATAAGATTAAAATATCGTTATTTAGATCTTAGAAATGAAAAAGTTAGAAACAATTTAAACTTAAGAGCTGATGTATTAAAGTTTTTAAGAAATAAAATGGATTCATTAAATTTTATGGAAGTTCAAACCCCAATCATAACAGCTTCTTCTCCAGAAGGAGCAAGAGATTTTATAATCCCATCTAGAAAATTCCATGGTAAGTTTTATGCATTACCTCAAGCACCACAAGTATTTAAAGAAATCCTTATGGTATCTGGAGTAGATAAATATTATCAAATAGCGCCTTGTTTTAGAGACGAAGACTGTAGAAGTGATAGAACATTAGAATTTTATCAATTAGACTTAGAAATGGCTTTTGTTGAAGAAGAAGATGTATATAGAGTAGGTGAAGATATCTTCTATGATATATTTACTAAATTCTCAAATAGGGAAGTATCTCCAAAACCATTTAGAAGAATACCTTTTAAAGAAGCAATGTTAAAATATGGTACAGATAAACCAGATTTAAGAAATCCTTTAGAAATAATAGATATTAGTGAAGTATTTACTGATTCTGAATTTAAACCATTTAGAGGAGTATGTGTTAGAGGTATTAAAGTTGATGATATAGGTGATAAACCAAATAGTTGGTTTAATGAATTAGTTGATTATGCATCTAGTATTGGTATGCCTGGTATTGGATATGTTACATATATGGAAGATGGGGCATTTAAAGGGCCTATTGATAAGTTCTTAACTGATGAAGATAGAAAAATTTTAATTGAAAAAGCAGATCTAAAAGCTAATAGCGTATTATTCTTCATTGCTGATAAAAAAGAAAAAATAGCTGCTAAAAATGCTGGTATGATAAGAACAGAATTAGGAAGAAAATTAGATTTAATAGATCCTAATAAATTTGAATTCTGTATTATAAATGACTTCCCAATGTTTGAATATGATGATGAAGAAGATAAATATGATTTCTGTCATAATCCATTCAGTATGCCTCATGATGGTATAAAAGGATTAGAAAGTGAAAATATAGAAGACATTCTTGCTTATCAATATGACTTTGTATGTAATGGTAATGAAATGGCTTCAGGTGCTGTTAGAAACCATGATTTAAAATCATTAGAAAAAGCATTTAATATAGTTGGATATTCAAAAGATGTATTAGAAACAAGATTTAGATCGCTTTATAATGCATTCCAATATGGAGTACCACCTCATGCAGGTATGGCTCCTGGTATTGATAGAATTATAATGCTTTTACAAGATGAACCAAACTTAAGAGAAGTTCAAGCATTCCCAATGAGTGTATCAGGCCAAGATATGATGATGGGATGTCCTAGTGAACTTACAGAACAACAATTAAGAGAAGTACATATTAAAATTAGATAAAAAAAGAAAGTTGGATTCCCAACTTCTTTTAATATTCATTATAAAATATAGGCTCACACGTTAAATTGATAAGTAAACTTCTAAGAGCATTTAAATCATTTTTTTCTATAATATACGTTGCATGACAATCACAGTTATTAAGTTTCTTTAAATTTTTAATTGCTTTTTCAACTATTGGATTAGTTGCAGAACATATAGAAAGTGCAATCAATACATCATTTAAATTAAGATTTTTACCATTACTTAATGACTCTTTTTTTAATTTTAATATAGGTTTTAAAATACTAGGAGATAGTAAATCTATTTCATCTGGTATATCAGTTAAATGTTTTATACTATTTAAAATTAAACTAGCAGCAGGACTAAGTAGTTTAGTTTCTCTACCAGTAATAATAGTTCCATCTTCTAATTCTAGAGCCATAGCTCTTTTTTTCTTTAATTTTTCTTTATTCTTTGCTTCTTCTATAACAGGTAATAAACTTTTATTTATTTTAAGTTCATTTATAAGAAGTTTAATTCTTTTAGGAATTTCTTCGTCACATTTACCTTCTTTAGCATCTACTAAAGCTTTATAATATCTTCTAAGTATTTCTTTTTTTGCTGCTTCCTTAATTACTTCGCCATTAGTTATACAATTACCAATAGAATTAACTCCCATATCAGTAGGGGATTTATATATATCTTCTCCAGTTATTCTATTTAAAATATTTTTAAGTACTGGGAAAACTTCTAAATCTCTATTATAATTAACAGAACTTACACCATATGCTTCTAAGTGAAAATAATCTATCATATTTTTGTCATTTAAATCAGCAGTAGCAGCTTCATAAGCCATATTAACTGGATGTTTTAAAGGTAAGTTCCATACAGGGAATGTTTCAAATTTAGCATATCCAGCTTTTATACCTCTTTTATGTTCATGATATAACTGAGATAGGCAAGTAGCTAGTTTACCACTACAAGGACCTGGAGCATTTACAATAACTAATGGTTTAGTGGTTTCAATATATGGATTAGCACCATATCCTTCTTCACTAACAATAACATCTACATCAGTAGGGTATCCTTTAGTGAAAGTGTGAAAATAAGTTTTAACTCCCATAGTTTCTAATTTTTCTTTGAATCTTAAAGCTGTACTTTGTCCCTTATATAAAGTTATAACAACACTATTAACAGTTATTCCAAGCTTTCTAAATATTTCAACTAGTCTCATAACTTCCATATCATAACTAATACCATAATCAGCTCTTATTTTCTTTTCGATGTCTTTCGCATTTATACAAAAAATAATCTCACATTGATCTTTTAATTCTTCAAGTAGTCTAATTTTAGAATCAAGTTTAAATCCAGGCAAAACTCTTTTAGCATGATGATCATCAAAAAGTTTCCCGCCAAATTCTAAATATAGTTTATTATCAAACATTTTTATTCTTTCTTTTATAGTTTCTATTTGTGATTTAACATATAGTTCATTATCAAATCCTATTTTTTTCATGTGTACCTCCTGCTACTATAGAAATATTTTATACATAACATAACAATTATAACATGTTTAAAATTATAAAAAATAGTCTTTTATTTCAATTATGAAAGTGGTATAATTGATTTGGACACTCCTAAAAAGGTATTAGTCTTTTTTTTTGACATATATTTAACTAGGAGGTTTTTTGATGTTAAAAAGAGTGTGGAAAAATTATAGATTTCCAATAATACTTTTATCTTCAATAATTATAGGGTGTATTTTAGGGGTTTTATTAAAGGAAGATGCAGTACATTTAAAACCAATAGGTACAATATTCATAAATTTGCTTTATGTAGTTGTAGTACCACTCGTATTTTTTACTATTTCAAGTAGTATATCTAGTATCAAAAGTTTAAGAAAACTAGGCAAGATTTTTAGAGTAATGTTTATAGTATTTATAATTACAAGTGGTATAGCAGCTTTATTTATGTTGTTGGGTGTTAAAATATTTGATCCAGTAGGAAGCATAAGTCTTACTCTTACAAGTGGTGTTAAAGAGTCAATAGATATAGGTAGTAAGATAGTTGATATGGTAACAGTAGGAGATTTCTATCAATTACTATCTAAAAATAGTATGTTACCTTTAATAATTTTTTCTTGTATTTTTGGTTTTGCAGTTAATATGACTAAATCAGAATCAAATAAAATTTCAAAAGTACTAGATTCAATATCAAAAGTCATGATGAATGTAATTAAAATAGTTATGTATTATGCTCCAGTAGGATTATGTGCTTATTTTGCTTCTCTAGTAGGAGAATATGGTAAAGAAATAATAGGTAGTTATGCTAGAAGTATGATATTTTACTATATTATGGCAGTAGTCTATTATATAGTTTTCTATACAATATATAGTTATATAGCTAGAGGTAAAAAAGGAGTTAAAGATTTCTTTAAACATATTTTTACCCCTACAGTAACTTCTCTTGGTACTTGTTCATCACTTGCTAGTCTTCCATCAAATATAGATGCAGCAAACAAACTAAAAATAGATGATGATATAGCTAGAACAACACTTCCTATAGGTGCGACTATGCATATGGAAGGTTCTGCTATGGCATCAATACTTAAAATAGCTTTCCTTTTTGGAATATTTGGTAAAAGTTTTACAGGCATTGATACATATTTAATCGCAATACTAATTGCAGTACTATCTGGAGTAGTTATGTCAGGAATACCTGGTGGTGGATTAATAGGAGAGATGCTAATAGTATCTTTATATGGATTCCCACTTGAAGCATTCCCAATAATCGCAACAATAGGATGGATAGTAGATCCACCGGCCACATGTCTTAATGTAGTAGGGGATGTTACTAGTGCGATGTTAATAGAAAAACATGTTGAATAACATGTTTTTTTGTGCTATACTTTAAAAGTAGTAAAGAGGTGTTATATGAAAGAAAAATCTTGTGGAGCAATAGTTTACAAAAATGAAAATGATGAATTAAAGTTTTTATTAGTTCACCAACACAATAATCATTATAGTTTTCCAAAAGGTCATGTTGAAGAAAATGAAACAGAAATAGAAACTACTTTAAGAGAAATAAAGGAAGAAACTAATTTAGATGTAGAAATTGATTCTAATTTTAGATATCAAATTACATATTTAGTTGAACCTAAAAATGTTATGAAGGATGTAGTTTATTTTACGGCTATTCCAAAAACATTTGATTTAATATCTCAATATGGTGAAATAGATGAATGTGTTTGGTGTAGTTATGAAGAAGTATTAGAAAAGTTAGAGTTTGATAATATTAAAGAAGTTTTTGAAAAAGCATATAATTATATAAAAAATAAAAATATTTAATTTAGGGTTGACAAAATAAAAAAAGTTGTTATAATGTTAGTTAAGTGAGAGGGCATAAGGTAACGAGCTGTCCTGGGAGAAATCTTACACGTAAAACACGGAGTCACTTTTAATGGTACTACGTGTTTTTTCATATCTTGGTAGGCCATTAATAATTATTCTTGTGAGTATGCATTAAAGCTGCATAGGGATTACTAGTCCTACACGTGTATGACACGGAGTCACGTCTTAGTGATTTTCGTGTCTTTTTTGATAAGGAGATGATATTATGTATTTTAAGAAAATTGAAGGAGAAAAAGTTTATTTATCACCCATGTGTGTAGAAGATGTTGAAAAGTATGTAAAATGGATGAATGATTTTAAAGTTACTGATGGACTTAATGGTAGTAAAAATTTAGTAACGGTAGAAAGTGAAAGAGAATGGATTGAAAAAAATAATAAAGACGGTAATTTCCAATTTGCAATCGTAAAACAAGAAAATGATGAACTTATAGGTAACTGTGGGTTTAATGAATTAGATCTATCTAATCAAAAAGGAAGTATTGGTATTTTTATTGGCGAAGAAGAAAACAGAAATAAACGATATGGTAGTGAAGCATTAGAGTTGCTAATTAGTTATGGATTTGAATATTTAAATCTTAATAATATAATGCTTAGTGTATATTCTTTTAATGAAAGTGCTATTGCTTGTTATAAAAAAGTTGGTTTTAAAGAAATAGGAAGAAGAAGAGAAGCATACTTCAAAAATAATGAAAGATATGATGATATATACATGGATATTTTAAGAAATGAATTTTATGAAAGGAGAAAGTTATGAATAATGTAATTGAAGTACAAGATTTATCTAAAACTTTTAAAGTAAAGGTTAAAGAAAAAGGTTTTATAGGTAGTTTAAAATCTATAGTTAAACCAAAATATAAAACTATTAAAGCAGTTAATAATATTTCTTTTAATGTAGAAAAAGGAGAAATTATAGCTTTTATTGGACCTAATGGAGCAGGTAAGTCTACAACTATTAAAATGCTTACAGGTATACTTTATAACGATAAAGGTAGTATTAGTGTAATGGGGATAGATCCTACTAAAAAAAGAAAGAAACTTGCTTATGAAATAGGAACTGTATTTGGGCAAAAAGAACAGTTATGGACTCATCTTACTCCATATGATAATTTTAAATTCTTTGGGGCTATATATGATATTCCAGAATATGTAGTAGAAAAGAAAATAAAAGAATTTATTGAAATATTTGAACTTAATGAATTTATAAATACACCAGTTAGAAATTTAAGTTTAGGTCAAAGAATACGTTGTGAAATAGTGGCTTCACTAATTCATGAACCAAAAATACTATTTCTAGATGAACCTACTATAGGACTTGATCCAGTAGTTAAAGAAAATATTCGTACTTTAATAAAACGAATGAATAAAGAATATAAAACAACTATATTTTTAACAAGTCATGATGTAGGTGATATAGAAAAATTATGTAAAAGGGTTGTCATAATAAATAAGGGTGAAGTAGTATTAGATGATTCTATGGAAAATCTAAAATACCACTATTTAAATAAAAAAATAATAGAAGTAAAAATGAAAGAAAAAGTTAACTTAGATGATTCTAAAGGAATAACTATATTAAAAGATAAAGGATATAATTTAAAACTTGAAGTTGATACTAAAAAAACTAGTATAAGTGAAGCTTTAAAATTACTTGATTCAGATAAAATAATAGATATAAATATATCTAATGTACCACTTGAATCTATAATAACTAATATTTATAAGGGAGAAAAATGAAAAAGTATTTAAATATATTTAAAGCAACACTTATAAATGAATTACAATATGTATCAGATATAGTTTTAGGATTTTTATCATTTTTAATAAAAATATTTATATTTTTACAACTATGGAATTACTTATATGATGATCCATCTAGTTTAATTGCAGGCTTATCTAAAGATCAAATGATTTGGTATGTAATTATAACTGAAATGATATGGTATGGTACTAGAAATAAAACATTAGTAAGTCAAATAACAGATGATATAAAAAGTGGTGGGATTGCTTACACATTAAATAAGCCATATAGTTATATAATCTATATAATTACAAAACATTTTGGAGAAATTAGTATTAAGTTCATTTTATATATGATACTTGCTATAGGAACAGGTTTTATATTTGTAGGACCAATAGATTTTAATATAATAAGTTTACCATTTATAGTTATAGTATTCTTATTATCATTTATAATAAATGCCGTAATTAGAATAATTATAAGTATGTTGTCATTCTATATAGAAGATTCAACACCTTTTCATTGGTTATACGATAAAATAATAATAGTACTTGGAATTATATTTCCAATAGAAGTATTTCCATTATTTTTACAACCAATACTTAAATTTACACCTATTTATGTAGTAACATATGGTCCAGCTAAACTTGTAATAGACTTTAGTTATAACTCATTTATAACAATAATATTAGTTCAAATAATTTATTTAATAACAACAATTTTATTATTAACGCTTATATATAGAAAGGGAGTGAGAAAGCTAAATGTTAACGGAGGTTAAAAAAGAATTAAAATTTATATTACTTAGTATTAAATATAATTTAGCTCGTGAAATGACAAATAAAATAACATTTCTTACTAATATAATTTTCATGATATTAAATAATGCCGCATTCTTAATAGAATGGATAGTATTTTTTAGTATTAAAGACAATATAGGTGGATATGTATTTAAAGATGTTGTACTTTTATGGGCACTTGCTAGTGGAACGTATGCTATTTGTTATATATTTTTTGGAGCAGTTCAAGAATTGCCTAACCTAATTACAAACGGTAAAATAGATTCGTTCTTAGTTCAACCTAAAAATGTATTAATTAGTATTTTAACATCAAAAACTAAAGTATCTGCTATAGGAGATTTACTATACGCTTATATATTATTATTTATTTATGGTATAAGTATTAAAAATTTTTTGTTATTTACTTTATTTATAATAACAGGAGGTTTAATTATAACTGCTATAGCCGTTATATTTGGAAGTTTAGCTTTCTATATTACTAAAGCAGATACTATAACAGGAAATATTATGGGTACAATATTAAATTTTGGTACATATCCAGATAGTATATTTAAAGGTGGTATTAGAATACTTTTCTATACAATAGTACCAATCAGTTTTTCTGTTTATCTACCACTACACATACTTCAAAATTTTAATATATTTAGTTTTATAATAGTAATGAGTTATACTGTATTAATAATTTTATTAGGGTTCTTTATATTTTATAAGGGATTAAGAAAATACTCATCAGGAAATTTGATGAGTGCGAGAGTTTAAAAAGGACAATAATATTTATTGTTCTTTTTTAAATCTTAGTGTATAATACTAATGAATGGACGTGATACTATGTTTATAGATGAAGTAATAATTGAATTAAATGCGGGTCGTGGCGGAAATGGATGTATGGCATTCAGAAGAGAAAAATATGTTGAAATGGGTGGACCATTCGGTGGTAATGGTGGTCATGGCGGAAATATTATTTTTGAAGTAGATGAAGGATTAAATACACTAATTGACCTTAGATATAAAAAAATATATAAAGCTTCACAAGGAGAACATGGTCAAGGTAAAGCAATGAATGGTAAGAATGCTGAGGACTTAATAATAAAAGTTCCAATTGGTACTGTTATAACTGATACCGATACTAATCTGATAATAGGGGATTTAACTAAAAAAGGAGATAGAGTAGTTGCCGCACAAGGTGGTCGTGGTGGTCGTGGTAATATGGCTTTTGCGACTCGTAATAATCCTGCTCCTGCTTTTTGTGAAAATGGAGAACCTGGTGAAGAAAAGAAAGTTAAAGTGGAATTAAAACTACTTGCTGATGTAGGATTAGTTGGTATGCCTAGTGTAGGTAAATCTACATTTATAAGTAAAATAAGTGCTGCTAAACCAAAGATTGCTGCTTATCATTTTACTACTTTAAATCCTAATTTAGGTGTAGTTAAAACTAAAGATAATAGATCTTTTGTAGTAGCTGATTTACCTGGACTTATTGAGGGTGCTTCTTTAGGTGAAGGGCTTGGAGATAGATTCTTAAAACACATTGAAAGAACAAGAGTAATCGCACATATTATAGATATGTCTGCTTTTGAAGGTAGAGATCCATATGAAGATTACAAAATAATTAATAAAGAATTAGAAAACTTTAATAAAAAAATAATGGATAAACCACAAATAGTGATTGCTAATAAAATGGATATGGAATCTTCTAAAGAAAATTTAGAAAAATTTATGAAACAAGTAAACTCTCCAGTATATCCTATAAGTTCTATGACTGGTGAAGGTATAGATGAAGTATTAATAAAATTAGCTGATATGCTTGATACTATCGAAAGACAACCTTTATATGAAGAAGAAAAATTTGAAAGTCATGTGTTATACAAATTTAAAAAAGAACAACCTTTCAAAATATTCAAAGAAGGAGATACTTTCGTAGTAACTGGTGACGAAATAGAAAAGATGTTAAGAATGACATGGTTTGCTAGTGATGAAGCATTTGCTAGATTTTCTAAGAAATTAAGAAGACTAGGTATTGATGATAAATTAAAAGAAATGGGAATAGTTGAAGGAGATACTATACGTATTCTTGACTATGAATTTGAATATAAAGAATAAAATACTTGTAAAAGTATTTTTTTTCTTGTATAATTATATTTAGAATAGAGGTTATGTTTATGAACAAAAAGGGTTTTACATTAGTTGAATTACTTGCTGTAATAGTAATACTTGCACTCCTAGCTTTACTTACTTCAACAGCAGTTACAAAATTAGTTAAGGATGCTAAAAACGATTTATCAGATACACAAATTCAGTTAATTAAATCTGCTGCTGATACTTGGGTTGCGGATAACTTAAATAATCTTCCTAGTAGTGGTAGTTGTGGTTATTTAACACTTCAAGATTTAAAATATTATGGCTTATTAGATAATGTTATTTTAGATCCAAAAAACAATGAAGAAATATCAAATGATTTAAAAATTAAAATAACGACTACAACAAGCGCTTATGGAAATCCAGTAACAAAAGCAGAAGTTAATCCGGAAAGTATAGAAGGATGTGAACCAATTTATAATTCATCTTGTTATGCTGTAGAAGGCGATGGTTCAAATGTAGGAGATAAAATTGCTTGTGAAATAGGAGATACACCAGAATATTTTTATGTAATAAGTAATGATGGTTCAAGTATACAAATGTTAACAGAAAAGAATATTCATACAACAGAATATAGACAAAGTGATAATGCAGGAACAGTGGTATTTTCAACTAAATCGTATTGGAAAAGAGAAACAGCATACCCTTTAGATGTATATGACGAAAGAAATGACGTAGTAAAACCAATAGTAGATAATTATGTAAGTTATTTAAATATAGAATTAACAGGAGCAACAGGAAGCTTATTAACTTATAGTCAAGCGGAAAACTTAGGCTGTATAGCTGACAATAACTCTTGTGCTCCTAGAGCAGGTGCTGGTGGTGGAACCGCACCTTCATGGTTATATTTAACGACTTATTGGCTTGGTTCTACCTACGATGTTTCTTTGTGGATTATAACTTCGTCTGGTGTTTTAAATACAGGTCTTTATTCCTGGGACGAATACTATGGTGTACGCCCAGTTATAACTATTCCTGTTGCTGAATTACGATAATTTATAAAGAATCAATAAAATTAAAATTGATTCTTTTTTATTTTTCAATTTTATAGTATAATAAGTTTGTGGTGATAATATGCTATATACTTCTTTAGAAAATAAAAACATAAAAAACATAAAAAAATTATATACAAAGAAATATAGAGATGAATATAACGAGTTTTTAATAGAAGGAGAACACCTAGTCCTAGAAGCTTATAAAAATGGTATTTTAAAAGAATTAATACTTGAAGAAGGTACTGATTTTAAATTAGATGTAGAAACTAGTTATGTGACTAGTAACGTTTTAAAATATATAAGTGAACTTTCTAATCCTTCTAAAATAATGGGTATATGTAAAAAAATAGAATCTAAAGAAATAGGTAATAAAATAGTTATGCTTGATGGAGTTCAAGATCCGGGTAATTTAGGTACTATTATTAGAAGTAGTGTTGCTTTTAATATAGATACAATAATACTTAGTAAAAGTTGTGTAGATTTATACAATTCCAAGGTGCTTAGAGCTACTCAAGGCATGATATTTAATGTAAATATAATAGAAGAAGATTTAGAAGAAATAATACCTATATTAAAAGAAAAAAATTATAAAGTATATGGCACTAAGGTAAATGGTGGAAAAAACTTGAAAAAGATTGAAAAAACTGATAAATTTGCTATAATAATGGGAAATGAAGGAAACGGGGTTAAACCAGAAATTCTTGATATGTGTAGTGACTATATTTATATAGATATGAATAAGAATTGTGAAAGTTTAAATGTAGGAATTGCTACAAGTATTATTCTTTATGAATTAGATAAGTAGGTAATATATGGATTTAATAAATATAGGTAAAATTGTTAATACTCATGGACTTAAAGGTGAAATAAGAATTATTAGTGATTTTAAATATAAAAAAGATGTATTTAAAACTGATAATATAGTTTATATAAATAATGAAAAATATATAATTAAGTCTTATAGATTTCACAAAATCTATGATATGATAACTTTAGATTCTATAAATACTATTGAACAAGCAGAAGAACTTAAAGGATTAAATATTTATATAGATAGAAATGATTATGAGTTCGATGGTTATTTAAATGAAGATTTAATAGGACTTGAAGTTTATGATAAAGATATTTTAAAGGGAACCGTAGTAGATATAGTTAAAACAGTAACTAATGAATTACTAGTAATAGAAGGAAATAAAAGACATATGGTTCCTAATATACCTACATTTATTAAAGAAGTAGATTTAGAAAATAAAAAGATATATATTGAATATATAAGAGGGCTAGATAATGAAGATTGATATATTAACTTTATTCCCATCTATGTTTGATGGATTTATAAGTGAATCTATAATAAAAAGAGCTATAGAAAAAAACTTAGTTGAAATAAATATACATAATATTAGAGATTATTCAA
Source organism: Bacilli bacterium (assembly GCA_045634565.1). Classification (GTDB taxonomy): domain Bacteria; phylum Bacillota_I; class Bacilli_A; order RF39; family UBA660; genus UMGS1613. The sequence continues at coordinate 6,668 of JAZRAM010000040.1, read as the reverse complement.
CTGATCCACATAAAAAAGTAGATGATTATGGCTTTGGTGGTGGTAAAGGTATGGTTTTAATGCCACAACCAATATTTGATGCAGTTGAAGATTTAAAAACTGCTGATTCTAAAGTAATACTTATGACTCCACAGGGAATTAAATATAATCAAGAAACTGCTTATTCTTTAACAAAAGAAAAACATTTAATTATTATATGTGGTCATTATGAAGGATTTGATGAAAGAATAAGAAGTATTGTAGATTTAGAAATAAGTATTGGAGATTTTGTTTTAACAGGTGGAGAAATACCTGCTATGGCAATAAGTGATAGTATAATAAGATTACTTGATGGAGTAATTATGCAAGAATCACATATAAATGATTCATTTAATGATAATTTACTTGATTATCCAGTATATACTCATCCAGTAGAATATAAAGGTATGAAAGTTCCAGATGTACTTTTATCTGGACATCATGCTAATATAGATAAATGGAGAAAAGAAGAACAAATAAAAAGAACAAAAGAAAGAAGACCTGATTTATTAGAAAAGAGATGATTTTATGAGAGAACAACATTATTATGTTTGTAAAAAAGGTGATGATAGACAACTAATTTATCTTGATTATGATAAATTAAAAGGTTTTGGATTTTCACCTAAAAATAATGTTAAGTATGATGGGATCATTGTTAATAAAATGGTTATAATAAAACCTTCCATGATAGAGAAAGTTTTAAAAAGAAAAATAAAAAGAAAATTAGATTTATATTTAAAATTAATAATTAGATTTATTGAAAGTGAAGATGGTGATAACGGAGAAACACTAAGAGAAGCTCTTAATGATTTATCTAGATATAAAAATATAATAAATTATAAATATAAAAAGTATTTAGATGAAAAATATTTAAAGATATTACTTAAGAAGATTGCTATACTTGAATATGAATTAAATTCTAAGTTAATGAATATAGGTCAGTATGAATATGAAGAAGAAAAGACTTCAACAAGAAGAAGATAGGAAGTGGGAAAATGGTTAGTTACAAAATAGGAATATATAATAGAAAAGAAGCTAGAATAATTGATTTAGATAAAATCACTAAAATAAAAGGTTTAGATAAACTAGATGAATTAACCAGCACTTTTAATAGCGAAGAAGAATTAAAAACTTATCTTTTTAATCAAGAATTAATTTCTTTAGATGAAATGAAAAAAAGTTTAAGTGTGATGTATAAAATGAATGGTAAAGTAAAAAAATTACCAATCATATATCAAGATATGAAAAAATATTTAGATATAGTTTGTTTAAAAGCTAAAATGATGAGTGCTTCACAAGATATTGAGTTATTAGAAAAACTTGCTCGTCATTATAGCATAGGTAGTGATAAGTTTAATCCACAAGGGGTAAATGTTTCAGATATAAGAATGTATATTAGTGACTTTAGAAGTAATGGTGAAAAACATTTTGATTCTAAAGCTTTAGAAATTGCTCTAGATGATATGTGGAAAAAAGCTGTATTTAAATTAATAAACAGAAGTACTGGAGAAGTAACAGAAAATTATAGAGGCACTAGAGATTTAGGAATGTTCTTGTACAAACATGAAAAAACATTAGAGAAAAAAGAAGAAAAACAAGAAACAAAGGTAGAAGCTAAACCTGTAAAAACAACCGAACCAGAATGGGAACAAACAACTTTATTTGATTTAATAAATAAACAAGAAGAAGTAGAAGGGCCAAAAAAGTGGGTATTAAGTAGTGAAGGTGAGCCAGATTTTCCATCTAATTCAGAAGAAGAAAGAAATTTTCAAAGATATTTGGAAGAATTAGATGAGATTGCTGATAATGAACCTATTGAAAATCATCCACATTATAGAAGATAAATTATCTTCTTTTTGTTTACAAATTTTTTAAAACATGTTAAAATAATGTTGTATTCATAGAAAAGAGCGTGATAGTATGAATGATACAAAAATATATGATTCAAATGAATTTCAAAATGAGTATGTATCTACAGTAGTTAAAGAAGTTGCTGAAATACTTGAAGAAAGAGGATATAATCCAACAAATCAAATTGTGGGTTATTTAATGAGTGGAGATCCAGGATATATTTCTAGTCATAAAGAAGCAAGAAATAAAATAACTTTATTTGATAGAACTAAAATACTAGAAATACTTGTAGAAGATTTTTTAACTAAAAAATGAGATATTTAGGTTTAGATCTTGGTACTCGTACTCTTGGTATTTCTATAAGTGATACTACAAAGACTATTGCCAGCACCCTAAAAACAATTAGATTTAATGATAGTGAATATGATACTTTAATACCTGAATTAAAAAGTATTATAGATGAATATCAAATATCAAAAATTGTTTTAGGACTTCCAAAAAATATGAATAATACAATGGGAGAAAGATGCGAAACGACTATTAACTTTCAAAAAAAACTAATAGATATATTTAATATAGAAGTAGTTTTACAAGATGAAAGATTAACAACCGTAGAAGCAACAAATTATATGTTAGAAGCAGATATATCTAGAAAAAAAAGAAAGAAAAAGATAGATAGTTTAGCTGCTAATATTATTCTTCAAACATATTTAGATAGAGAAAAAGGAGGCAAATTATGAGAGAAGAAACAATGACTTTTAAAGTAATTAATGATGAAGGAAAAGAAATAGAATGTGAAGTTTTATTTACATTTGAATCAGACGAAACTAAGAAAAATTATATAGTTTATACTGACAATACTGTGGATGAAGAAGGAAATACTAAAGTATATGCTTCAATTTACAATCCAGATCAAGATGAAACTAAATTACTTCCAATTGAAACTGATAAAGAATGGAAAATAATTGAAACTATTCTAGAAGAATTACAAAACGAAACTGCTAATAATACAGAAGAGTAATTTACTCTTTTCTTTTATGAAAAACACAATTTTAATAATAACAAGTTTAATATTAGGAGTAGTTGCTTCTATAATATTAGCTTGTATAATTTTTTATAATGTTAATTTAAAAGCAGTTAGTAGTGAATCTACTGAAGTAGAATTCATGGTAGATAGTGGAAGTACTTATTATAATGTTATTTCTAAATTAAAAAGTGAAGATTTAATTAGAAATGAATTGGTTTTTAAACTTTATATTAAATTTAATAAAGTAAATGATATACAAGCTGGTAGATATAAATTAAATAAAAATATGTCAGTAAAAGATATTGTAGAAGTATTTTCTAAAGGTAATACTTATAATCCGGATGCTATAGTAATAACTTTTAAAGAGGGAAAACACATGAGAAGTATTGCTAGTACTATAGCCGAATATACAAACAATACTGAAGATGATGTATACAATTTACTTAAAGATAAAGAATATTTAAATAGCCTTATAAATGATTATTGGTTTATAGATGAATCTATATTAAATAATAATTTATATTATTCATTAGAAGGTTATTTATATCCAAACACATATGAGTTCAAAAACAAAGATGCAAGTGTTAAAGAAATCTTTGAAAAAATGTTAGATGAGATGGATAGACAATTAAATCAATATAAAAAGGATATATTAAGTAATAAATATTCAGTACATGAAATACTCACTTTAGCTAGTGTAATAGAATCAGAAGGTGCTAATAGTAACGATAGAGAAGGTATTGCTGGAGTATTTTATAACAGATTAAAAAGCAATATGCCGCTAGATAGTGATGTCACAACTTATTATGCTGAAAAACTTGAATTCAGTGATAGAGATTTATATATATCTGAATTAGAAGAAGCAAATAATTATAACACTCGTAGTTATCACTTAGCCGGCAAATTACCTATAGGTCCTATTTGTAATCCAAGTATCGATTCTATAAAAGCAGTACTTTATCCAAAAACTCATGATTATTATTATTTTGCTGCTGATATTTATAAAAAAACATATTACAATTATACTCTTGATGAACATAAAGCAACTGTAGCAGACTTAAAAAGGAATAATTTATGGTACGAATACGAATAAAAGAATTAGAAAAATATGCACAAGAAAATAATGTTCCGATAATGCAAAAAGATGGAATAGACTTTCTTACTAATTATATTAAAGAAAATAATATAAAAAGTATATTAGAAATAGGAAGCGCTATTGGATATTCTGCAATAAAAATGGCTCTAGTAGATAGTGATATTAAAGTAACTACTATTGAAAGAGATAATGATAGATATAATATTGCAGTAAAAAATATTAATGATTTTAATTTAAATGATAGAATTAAAATTATTAGTGCAGATGCCTTGGATATTGAATTAAATGATAAATATGATTTAATATTTATAGATGCTGCTAAAAGTCAATATATTAAATTTTTTGAAAAGTTTGAAAAAAACTTAAATATAAATGGAGTTATTGTTAGTGATAATTTATCTTTTCATGGACTTGTAGAAGATGTTAGTAAAACAACTAATAGAAATACAAAACAATTAGTAAGAAAGATAAGAAAATATATTGAATATTTAAAAGAAAATCCTAATTATAAAACAACATTTTATGAATTAGGCGATGGAGTAGCTATTTCAATAAAAATAAATTAAAGATAGATTTTTCTATCTTTTTTTAGTATAATTGTTCTTGGAAGTGATTACATGAAGTTTTATATTTATACATTAGGATGTAAGGTTAATACTTATGAATCTAATGTAATGAAAGATAAATTATTAAATAATGGATATATTGAAGGTAGTGAAATTGATTCTGATATATATATAATAAATACTTGTACTGTTACTAATACTAGTGATAATAAATCATTAAAAGTAGTTAGAAGAGTTTTAAAAAATAATCCTAATTCTATAGTAGTTGTAGTAGGTTGTATGACTCAAGTTAATTCTAAATTATTAGATAACTTAAATGTATCTATAATACTTGGAAATAGTGGTAAAAGTAAAATTGTTGAATATATAGAAGAATATAAAAAAACTAAAGAAAAAATAGTAGATGTTCAAGATATAATGGAAAAAGATTTTGAAGATATGTGTTTAAATAATTTTAATAAGACTAGAGCTTTTGTTAAAATTGAAGATGGTTGTGAGAACTTTTGTAGTTATTGTATAATTCCATATGCTAGAGGTAAGGTAAGAAGTAAGAAACCTGAAATAGTTATAAAAGAAATAAAAAATTTAATTGACGATGGCCATAAAGAAATAGTATTAACTGGTATTCATACAGGTCATTATGGAAGTGATTTAGAAGATTATAGTTTTTCTAAATTACTTAGAGAAATAGAAAAGATAGAAGGTTTAGAAAGACTTAGAATATCTAGTATTGAAATAACTGAATTAGATGATGGATTTATGGATATATTAAATAGTAGTAAAATACTTGTAGATCACATGCATATTCCTATTCAATCAGGTAGTAATGAAATATTAAAACTAATGAATAGAAAATACGATAAAGAATATTTTATAGAAAAAATAGAAAAGATAAAAAATATAAGACCTGATATTTCTATAACAACCGATTTAATAGTTGGATTTCCAGGTGAAACTGAAGAATTATTTAATGAAACTAATGAAACTATAAATAAAATTAAATTTTCTAAAATACATGTATTTCCATTCTCATTAAGAAAAGGTACTAAAGCTGAAGAATTATCTAATCATATAGATGATGTTACTAAAAAAGAAAGAGTAAAAAAAATATTAAGTATTAGTGAGGATTTAGAGAAAGAATATTTTAAAAGATTTATAGGTAAAGAAGTAGAGTTTTTACCTGAAATATATAAAGAAGGATATATAATAGGACATACAGGCAATTATTTACAAATTAAAACAAAAGGTAATATAGATGATTTAAATGAAATAAAAAAGGTAAAAATTAAAAAGATAGAGTATCCATATTGTATTGGAAAGTAGAAAAATTAAAATTTTTCTACTTTTTTAGTAAAAAAAGAAGGAAATTCGGAAATTTTGTAGAATGATATATATAGGAGGTTTTTATGAATGAATTACAAGAAATAAAAATAGAAAATCTTATATATGAAATTAGGGGAAAACAAGTAATGCTTGATAGTGATTTAGCCAAACTTTATCAGTGCAAAAATGGAACTAAATCCATTAACTTAGCTGTTAAAAGAAATATAGAAAGATTTCCAGAGAATTTTTGTTTTCAATTAACAGGGGAAGAATTCAAAAAGCAATAGAGGACAAAATATAAAGTATATGCCGTATGTATTTACAGAAGAAGGAGTGGCAATGTTATCAAGTGTTTTAAAAACAGAAATTGCTACTAAGGTTAGTATCGATATAATGAGGACATTTGTATCTATAAAAAAATTTTTAAAAGAGAATATAATATAACAAGCATTTATAAATGAAATGGTATTAAGACATAAAAAGGAAATAAAAATATTACAAGAAACATTTGATAAATTTGAAGAGAGTAAAAATCAAATATTCTTTGATGGACAAATATATGATGCATATTCTAAGATAATAGATATAATGAACATAGATAAAGATGAACTAATAATAATAGATAATTATGCCGATAAAACTATACTTGATATGATAAGTAAATTAAAAGTTAAAGTAATAATTATAACTAAAACAAAAAGTTTATTAGATAAACTAGATATAGAAAAATATAATAAACAATATAACAATTTAAATATAATATATAACGATACATTTCATGATAGAT
>JAZRAM010000039.1:0-3821 GCA_045634565.1 Bacilli bacterium | reverse complement strand
CGACTATTTTTCCAACTACTATAAAATACCCTATATTCAAATCCCATAAGTTGCAAAAATCCGAAAACTTTAATGAAAAATAAAAAAATGCACCTAAAAAGATGCATAATTCCTTGATTTTGATGTTAAAATCGTTATATTTCTACTATAAATTTGATGACTTATAGACACATTCTAATGCCTAACTGCTACGATATCTATTCTTTATATAGGTGTGTGGGACTATAAGTCTTTTCTTCGCCTATTAATCAAATAATCCTAAACAACTTTCTTATTTGACCCTTTAATAATAATAACTATTGCTAAAACAAGTACAAATATAGATACAGCTCCACCAGTTAATCCTAAAAACAACCTTCTTATTGTTATATCCATATTTGATCCAAATGATGTTAACATTGTAGCTTCAAGCGTGATTACTGAAACACTTGCAGATGTTAAACTTATCGATTTCGCAGCATCAAAAATTGGATTTTTAAATTTTTTATACTTTATGAAATTAATAATTGCAATCGTAAATGATAAAAATGTATAAGCAGCTAGAGCAATTGTTGTTATTTCGTGATGGTTAAATGTTCTATTCCAGTAAACCATAAAGAAAACCATCACTGATAAAGTAATATTTAAAAGTAATAACATCCAACCACATCTTCTATATTTTATTAATTCTTCTTGAACATTTTCATTTGGTTTAAATCTTAATGTATATTTCATTAAATTGAATCTTATAATTGCTAAAATTAAATAATATGCACACATTGAATAAAACCAAAATGAACCATGATATAAACCGATGAAAAATTGCAAAATAGCATAAGCACCATTAAATATAAATGTTGCTATTAAACTTATCTTCATTTTTAAGTGTAAATCAGTTCTATATCTAACTATATATTTATTTTCATTTTTTATATGATTTATAAATTTTACAATATAAGGTATTCTAAAACATATCGTTGTTAACATATATGCAGCAAAAACATATCCTATGATTGTAATAAAGTGGGATTCTCCTAATACAATCATTCCCCAAATCATTATTGCTAACGACAAAGGAAACAAAATTAAAATAATTAAAATATGTGGATATAGAAGTTTTAATCCTATTTTTTTAAATTTATCCATGACAACCTCCTATTAAAGCATTGGAGCAAATATTCTTACTATTGCTCTAATAAATCTTGTAATTAAATTTGTTTTTAACATCTCTTTTTTAATTTCAACTGATTTAGATAATGTATCGTCTAAGTCCTTTTTTATATCCTTAATCGCTTCACAACCATACATCCAAACGCCATTTTCAAAGTGATGAACCAAACTTCTATAATCAAGATTAATTGTACCTATCATTGCATATTGATCATCAACAATATAAGTTTTCGCATGAATAAATCCAGGTTTATATTCATAAATTTTTACACCTGCATCCATTAAGCGTTTATAAAAACTTCTAGTCATTCCAAACACTATTTTTTTATCTGGAATATGGGGAACAATAATTTTGACATCTACACCTCTTAAGGCTGCATTTTCAATGCTTGTACATAAATCATTATCTATTATTAAATATGGTGTGGTAACGTACGCATATTTAGTAGCACAATTAAACATATTTTGAATTACACTTTTACCAACTCTTCTTTCATAAATCGGTTTAGGTCCATCTCCAAAAGGGATTACATAACCTTTATTTGATACGTTAGTTAACGATTCGTAATATTCTTTTTTTATTTCTATTGACTTTTTTACATTAATTCCATAATCAATTAAAAATAACCTAGTTAGTTCTTTAACAGCACTACCTTCTAGCTTAATTCCTGTATCTTTCCAATGACCAAATTTTTCAATATGATTTATATATTCATCAGCAATGTTAATTCCACCAGTATATCCAATAACACCATCAATAACTGTTATTTTTCTATGACTTCTATTATTAAACTCACTGTCAGCTGCACCTCTTAATCTTGAAAATGGTGTAGCGTCTATTCCGTATGATTTTAATATCTTATTATAATTTCCAGGAAGAGTTGACATACAACCTATATCATCATATACAATTTTTACTTCTATGCCTTGTTTTACTTTGGCTTTTAATATTTCTAAAATTGAATTCCAAAATAATCCTTCTTCAATAATAAAATACTCCATAAAAATAAATTTTTCTGCATTACTTAAATCATTTAGTAAAGAAATAAAATATTCTTCGCCACTAGAAAAATATTTTATTTGTGTATTTTCAAATATATTTGTATCTGCAATTTCACAAATCATTTTAGCCTGTGAGTATGCTATTCTATTTTCCTTTTCAAGGATATTGAATGTAGAATTACTATCATCTTTATATGTTTTATTTTTTAAATATTCTAAACGTTTAATATATTTTTTATTAAGTTTTCTAGATGCAAATAAAAAATATAGCATAAATCCCGCAATCGGTAAAATAAGTACAAACAACATCCATGGGACTTTATAGTCGGGGTTATCATCTGATGCTATAATTTTTAATTCACAAGCAAATGCAGTTATATATGCAGCAATATAAAAATATGGAACATAATAACATAATACTATTACTATTGTAATTATTGCCAAAATTTCAAAGAGTGTAATTAAAGCAGCAATTATATATCTTACTGGAATATAATTAACTTCCCTTTTTATAATGCTATCTCCCACTTTATATTCTATTTTTCTTTTCATAAGTTTCTCCAATTAATGTTTGTTAAATTAAAAACGAAGTCTAACTTAATAGGCTCCGAATTTTAGTTTTATTTAATTTCAACTATTTCTACTTTATAATCGTTTGATAAACCTTTAAGTTTTAAAAATTCATTAAACTCTTTATTTAACTCTTCAGCTGTAATGCATTTAATTGGTTGAACATAATTTTTTGAATTAGCAATTTGTTGTGCTGTTTTTTCTTTTGACTCTCTAATACCTTTTTTAATGTTTTCAACAACAACATGAAATTTTGCTTTAAATCCTTTTGCATGTAAAAACTCAACAAAATCTTTATTTTCTTCAATTGATTTTTCTTTTATTTCATTAAAATTCTTCACATCTTGTTCATGTTGTTTTTTTGCTGATTCTTTCATATTACTAAAAGCTAATTTAAATTTTGCCTTAATTCCTTTTGTTTTTAAAAATTCACTAAACTGATTATTTAGTTCTAACATTTCTTGTTCTACTTGTTTTTGCATTTTTATTTCCTTTCTATTTATAATTAATTAATTTAATCATTAAGTTAGTTATAAAAGAAATATCTTCATTGCAGTCATTTTCAAGCCATTTTTGAATTATTGATATTATACCATTTGTATAGTATGCAAATACGTAATCTCTTTCTTGTTTTGCTACTCCATATTTATCTAGTACTATGCTAAAAAGATCATCATAAAATCTCTTAAGTTGAACATCACCTTTAAAAATATATGAATATTTAAACATTAATTTATATATTCGCTTATTTTCTTTCACAAAATTTAAATATGGTATTAATTCTTCTTTATTTATAAAGAATAACTCTTCTTTAGGTAAAGAGACTGGATTGATAGTCTTGTTATCAAAAGCTTCTTGGAATCTTTTGTTTATATTAGTAATTGTTTCTTCTAATAAATCATCAAGCGATTCATAATGAAGGTAAAATGTTGATCTATTAACTCCTGCTTTTTCACATATTTCTTTTATAGTTATAAATTCATATTCTTTTGTTTCAAGCAATATAAGAAGAGCTTCATTCATTAATAAAGCTGTATTATAATACTTACTTTCATGATTTTTCATACTCTCCTCCTGAATTAGTAGTTTACTTATTCTTC
>JAZRAM010000038.1:0-6478 GCA_045634565.1 Bacilli bacterium | reverse complement strand
AATATTAAATAATAATGTTTTATATCTAGGTCAAAATGAAATATTGTTTAATGATACAATGTACAATAATTTAGTATTTGGTAATAGTAAAAGTTCTAATGTTCTAGATATTTCAAAAATTTGTTTTGTAGATGAACTTTTAGATTCTAATTTAGGATATAATATGATGATAGAAGAAAATGGTTTTAATTTGTCGGGTGGTGAGAAGCAAAGAATTATTCTTGCTAGGGCTTTATTAAAAAGATTTAATATACTTATAATTGACGAAGGATTAAGTCAAGTAGATGTTAATATGGAAAGGAAAATATTAAAAAATATATTTGATAAGTTTAAAAACAAAACTGTTATATTTATATCTCATAGATTAGATAATTTAGATTTATTTGATAATTTAATAAAAATAGAGAATGGAGTTGTAGATAATGGAGTTGTAGATAATGTATGTAGAGGATAAATTAGATATTTATAATGATTCGTCAATAATTTTAGAAAAAAAGACTCCTAAAAAAATAATTTCTTGGATTACGATTTTGGTTATATTATTTAGTTTGTTTGTTGTGTTTTCAATGGTGCCTTTTAATATTTATAAACCTTTTATGGGTAAAGTAAATATCACCGATAATAGAACTTTTTTAGAATTAGATTTAAATTATAGTGGTTTTCCAGTTAATCGTTATAACAAATTATATATAAAAAATAAAGAATATAGTTATAAAGTCGTAAGTATAAAAGAAAATGTTTTATTACTTGATATAAATCTAGACGAAGCTTTAAAAGTACAAAATAATATAGTGAATGTAAACATTTTAAAAGATAGAACTACAATATTTAAAATAATAAAAGATAAGATAAAGAAAGGATTTGATGTATGAAAAATTTAAATGATAAAGAACTTATGGGTGTAGAAGGCGGTGCTGCTAAACTAGGAATTGCCTTCGGTATAGCTGCTGGTGTAACTTTTATAATAGGAATAATAGACGGTTTATTTAGACCATTAAAATGTAATTAGGAGGTACTATGATAGAACTAAAAGATAAAGAATTAATGAATATAGAAGGTGGAGCTAACTGGCTTACTGCTTCATTTATTAATGCTGCTGCGCGAGCTGTAAATACATTAATAGATGTAGGTAGAAGTTTAGGATCTGCCATAAGAAGAGCTTTTAGTGGAAAAGTTTGCCCTGTTTAAAAATAAAGTTGTACAAGCTATACTAATTGTAATAACACTCCCTTTATGTCTAACAATTTTATCTTACTTATTTTCCTTTTTAATTCAAGCAGGAAGAATTATAGGAACGTTTATAAGAATGGTTGCTGAAGGTAGTATGTGTTTATTTTGAGAGATTAAAAATCTCTCTTTTTTATGAAAGGAGAATTATGATAGAAGATAAGATTCATTTAGTAAATAAAATATTTAAAAATAATAAAATAAGAACAATTTGGAATCAAGAAGAAGAGAAATATTATATAAGTGTTTTGATGTTGTAGGGACAATAACTAAAAGTAATCATAGAGGAAAATATTGGAATAAATTAAAACAAAGATTATAAGAAGAAGAAAATGAGTCGGTGACAAATTGTCACCGACTGAAATTAAAATCTTCAGTTGGTAAATGTTATAAAACAGATGTAGTTGATATTAAAGGTATGTTTAGAATTATAGAATCAATTCCAAGTAAGAATGCTGAGTCTATAAAATTGTGGTTAGTTAAGTTAGGTAGAGAAAGAATAGATGAAGTATTTGATCCTCCTATAAGTGTAGAGAGAGCAATGGATTTATATAGAAGAAAAGGATATGTGAAGATTGGATTAAAAAAAGAATAATGAGTATGCAATACCAACTAATGAAATATATGAAACTTGGACAGGTATAAATAAACAAGAATATAAAAAGTATCAAGGTAAAAAAAACACACTTAGATATAATATGGATAATATAGAACTTATTTTAACCGATTTAGGAGAAGAAGCGACAAGAAGACTTGCTATAAAATATAAACCTAACGGATTAAAAGAAAATATGATAGCTGCTAGGGAAGGTGGTATGGTTGCTAAGGGTGCAAAAGATAACCTAGAAGATAAATTAAAAGAGAAAATAGTGATTAAAAACAATAAAGTAGGTATTATTTTAGTTAAAGAAGACTAAAAATAATAAAAATGCTTGAAAAATAAAAGTTTTTCTTGTATATTTTCAAATTAGGTGTTATAATACTGATAGATTTGTGAAAGGAGGGATTATATGTCAAAGGTAATAGTAAGAAATGGTAATGTTGATGGTGCACTACGTACTATGAAACAAAAGAATGCAAGAGACGGCCTCCTAAAAAAAGTTAGAGAAAGACAAGAAGGTTACAAAAAACCAGGAGTAAAACGTAGAGAGAAAAGAGAAGAAGGAATTAAAAATTCTAGAAAAAGACAAAGAGAAAACTATTAAGAGCTTTATAAAGCTCTTTAATTTTAGAAAGGGAACTAGTATGAAACAAAATTTATTAAATGATTTAGTTGCAGCTATGAAAAGTCAAGATAAGGAAACTTTAAGTGTTCTTAGAATGGTTAAAGGTGCTATTCAATTAGAAGAAATAAATAAAAAAAGTGAATTATCTGATGAAGATTTTATAGGTGTAGTTAGTAAACAAATTAAAACAAGAAAAGAATCAATTGTTGAATTTGAAAAAGCAGGTAGAACTGATTTAGTAGAGCAAACTAAAAAAGAAATTGAAATACTAAATAAATATATGCCTGAACAATTAAGTGAAGAAGAAATTCTTAAAGTAATTGAAGAAGCATTTAATACAGTTAATCCACAAGCTCAATCTGATATGGGAAAATTAATGGGATTTGTAACTCCTAAATTAAAAGGTAAAGCAGATATGAGTTTTGTAAGTAAAATTATTAAGGAAAAACTTGCTAATCTATAGAAAAAATAACAAACTATTTTTTCTTTTTTACTTTAAAAACAGTATATTTATTTAAGTTTTTATGTTATTATAATTATGTTGAGGTGAAAAAATGAGAGAATTAACAGAACAAGAAAGAGTTAGAATAGATAAACTAGATGAAATAAGGGAATATACTAATCCATATCCTGAAAGATTTGAAAAGACTCATTCTATAAAAGAAGCAAGAGAATTAGAAGATGGAACAAAAGAAGTAAGTATTGCTGGTAGAATTGTATTTATGAGAAAAATGGGTAAATTAAGTTTCGTAAGAATTAGAAATTTAGAAGCAGATATCCAAGTACAATTAAAGGCAGATACTACTGATGAAAAAGATTATGAATTCTTCAAAAAATTAGTAGATTTAGGGGATTTTTTGGGCGCAACAGGTGAGATAATTACTACTCAAACTGGTGAAAAAACTTTACTTGCAAGTACAATTACTTTCTTAGGTAAAGCTTTAAAACCATTACCAGAAAAATTTCATGGTTTAACTGATACTGAAATGAAATATAGAGAAAGATATGTTGATCTTATTTCTAATGAAGACTCAAGAAAGGTATTTTTAGGCAGAAGTAAATTTTATGCATTTTTACATAAGTATTTAGGAGAAAATGGCTTTTTACAAGTAGAAACTCCTATTATGCAAAATGCTGTATGTGGAGCTGCTGCAAGACCTTTTTATACACACCACAATGCATTGGATGTTGATTTTAATTTAAGAATTGCTCCTGAAACATATTTAAAACAATGTATAGCTGGTGGTTTTGATAGAGTTTATGAACTTGCTAAATGTTTTAGAAATGAAGGAATGGATACACAGCACTTACAAGAATTTACACAAGTTGAATGGTATGTATCTTATTGGAACTTTGAAGATAACATTAAATTTTATAAAGGGTTTATAAAAGCATTATTAATGGATCTTGTAGGTACTACTTCAATTGAATACCAAGGAGTTACACTTGATTTCGGTAAAGAAAATTGGGATAGAGTAAACTATGTAGAAAAGATGAGAGAAATTCTTGGAGTAGATTTTTTAGGAATAGAAGAACCATCTGAACTTAAAGATATAATTGTTAATAAAGGTTTATTTTCTTATGCAGAGTTGGATGAATATAAATCTGTAAGTCAAATAGTGGATTTTGTTTATAAAAAAACTATAAGAGAAAAAATTGTACAACCAACAATAATGTATAATTATCCAGCTGCTTTAATACCACTTGCTCGTCGTAATGATGAAGATGAAAGAATTATAGATGTATTCCAAGTGGTTGCTTGTGGTACAGAACTTTGTAAAGCTTATTCAGAACTTGTTAATCCAATACAACAAAGAAATGCTTTTGAAGATCAATTAAAAGCAAAAGAACAAGGTGATGAAGAGACTATGGAACTTGATGAAAGTTTCATGGGGGCTATGGAGCAAGGAATGCCTCCAATTTCTGGTTTGGGATTTGGTGTAGATAGATTAATGATGTTAATATATGATCAACCATCTATTAGGGATGTTGTATTATTCCCAATGATGAAAGATAAAAAATAAAAAAAGGAGAGTTTATGAAAATATTATGTGTTAATGCAGGTAGTTCATCATTAAAGTTTCAAGTATATGAAATGCCTGAAGAAAAAGTTTTAATTAATGGTTATATTGAAAAAATAGGTGCTGAAGATTGTTTTTGGACAGTTAAAGTTAATGGAGAAAAAATAAAAAGAGCTAAATATTTAAAGGATCATACAGAAGCTGCTAAAATTTTAATAGATGAATTATTAGAAAATAAAGTAGTAGAATCTTTGGATGAAATAAAAGGCGTAGGTCATCGTACTGTACATGGTGCTGAAAAATATTCTGATTCGGTAATAATTACAGATGAAGTTATAAATGATTTGCAAGAATTTACTAAATTTGCTCCACTTCATCATCCCGGAAACATTGCTGGGATAAATGCAATGAAAGAGGCTTTTCCAAATGTACCTATGGTAGCTGTATTTGATACTGCATTTCATCAAACAATGCCAAAACAATCATATATTTATCCAGTTCCAATGGAATGGTATGAAAAATATGGTGTTAGAAAATATGGTTTCCATGGAACTAGTCATAAATATATAACTACTAAAATGAAAGAAAAATTTAATAAAGAAGATGTTAATTTAATTATTTGCCATATTGGTAGTGGATCAAGTATTGCTTGTGTTAAAGAAGGAAAATGCTATGATACAACAATGGGATTAACTCCACTTGATGGACTTATGATGGGAACTCGTTCTGGTTCTATAGATCCTTCAATTATTGAATATATTTGTAAAGAAACAAATGTAGATATGGGAAAAGTATGCAATGATTTAAACAAAAAAAGTGGTTTTTTAGGTGTATGCGGTCAAGCTGATTGTCGCGATGTAGAAGATATGATTGCTAAAGGTGATAAAAATGCTAATTTAGCTTATGAAATGTATACTGATAGAGTTGCTAAATATATAGCTGAATATTATATTAAGTTAGATGGTAAAGTAGATGCTATAGTGTTTACAGCTGGCGTGGGAGAAAATGGACCACAATTCAGAAGTATAGTACTTAGAAAATTAAATGCTTTAGGTATTTATGAAAACGAGGAAATTAATAATAAAGTTGCTGGATATTTAGAAATGTCAGAAGGAAAAATAAGTACAGATGATTCTAAAGTAGATGTAATTGTTCTTCCTACAAATGAAGAAGTAATGATAGTAAAAGAAACTTATGAATTAGTAAAATAAAAAAAGTACTATTAAGTGCTTTTTTCTTTTTGAAAAATGTTGTATAATTATTATAGATTGTAGGTGACGTATGAACTTATTTAAACAAATTTATAAACAAATAAAAAAATATAACAAAATAGTAATCGCTAGACATGTAGGCGCAGATCCAGATGCTTTAGGTAGTACATTAGGGTTAAAAGAAGTAATATTAAATACTTTTCCTAGTAAGGAAGTATATGTAGTAGGTGCTCCTGCTGCTAGACATAGATATATTGGTACTCTTGATAGATTTACTGATGATATGTATGAAGATTCTTTATTGATAGTATTAGACACACCTAATGTTAGTAGAATAGATGGTGTAGATATAAATAAATTTAAATATAAAATAAAAATAGATCATCATCCGTTTATAGAAAAGTTTGCTGATATAGAATTAATAGATGAAACATCTAGTAGTGCTTCTCAATTGATTGTTGAATTAGTTGTGAACACTAAATTAAAATTAAATAAAGAAGCTGCAGAAAAATTATTTATAGGTATAGTAGGAGATACTAATAGATTTTTATATTATTATACATCTGCTAAGACATTTGAATTAGTCGCATATTTATTTAAAGAAGCAAAAGTAGATTTTACTTCTTTATATGAGAATATGTATTTAAGAAGTCTTCATGATTTAAAATTTCAAAGTTATGTAATAAATAATTTAACACTTACAGAAAATGGTTTTGGTTATTTAAAAATAGAACAAGAAGTTTTAGAAGAATTTGGAGTAGATGCAGCAACTGCTACTAATATGGTGAATAAT
>JAZRAM010000037.1:0-5673 GCA_045634565.1 Bacilli bacterium | reverse complement strand
CCTCCAATGTTTCACGTGAAACATATTTTTTATTTCCCAGGAAATATTTTATTTAAACAACTTCATAATTAATATTATTTATCAAATTTATATTTTTTTAGTTTTTATTACATCAATGTTTCACGTGAAACATTGATAATTTATATTTATATTATATTATAAAATTATATAAATCATAATATTTTTATTTTTTTGTTATTATATTTATTATATTTTTCACTAATGTTTCACGTGAAACATTAGTTTTTTATTACAAAAATAAAAAAGCACACACATTTAGAGATTCTTAAGGCTGCTGTCTTCCAACTCTGACCTGATTCGAACATAAATGTTGTGCATTAATAATATATTATAAATAAAAAAAAATATCAACACTTTATTTATATATTTTAAAATAATTTATTTTTATTTAATTTATATCAATGTTTCACGTGAAACATTGATAGTTATAATTTTTTATTAAATTACTAAGTAAAATATAAAAAAAGAATGTTTCACGTGAAACATTCTTTTACTATTATTCAGAACTATTACTATTTTCTACATCTTGTTCTATTGTTTGTTGTTCCTCTACTTCTGATTCTTCTTCATTATGTTCAATAATAGCTATTGTACTTACTTTTTGATTATCTTTTAAGTTAATTAATTTAACACCTTGAGCAACACGACCAGTTGAAGATACTTGAGAAAGTGGTAATCTAATAATTATTCCACTATCAGTAATAATCATTAAATCTTCTTTACCATTTACTATTTTAAATGAAACTATATTTCCATTCTTTTCAGTAACGTTAAGTGCTTTAACACCTTTACTTCCTCTATGAGTCATTCTATATTGATCAATATTTGTCTTTTTCCCATAACCCTTTTCAGTAACAACTAATACATCATCATTCTCTGAAGATATTTCCATACCAACAGCTACTCCATCGCCAACATCAATTCCTCTAACACCAGATGCAGTTCTTCCCATAATTCTTACTTCTTTTTCATTAAATCTAATCAATCTACCATTTGAAGAAGCAATTAAGATTTCTGCATTTCCTTCAGTTATCTTAGCTGAAATAAGTTCATCATCTTCTTTTAATGTTATAGCAATTTTACCGTTTGTTCGAATATTTTCAAATTCTTTTATATTAGTTCTTTTAATTATACCTTTTTGTGTACAAAGTACAACATAAGCTGGTTGATCACTTGAAGTTGCCTTTAACATAACATTAACTTTTTCATCCTTTTCTAAAGGTAATAAGTTTATTATTGGTATTCCTTTTGATTGTCTGTTGAATAAAGGAACTTCATAACCTTTCATTCTATAAACTTTACCCTTATTAGTAAATAACATAATGTAATCGTGTGTTGTCATAGAAAGTATATTTTCTACAAAATCTTCTTCATTTGTAGTCATACCTTTAATTCCAACACCACCCCTATTTTGTGATTTATATGTATCACTTTCAACTCTCTTAATATATCCTTTATTTGTTAAAGTAATAACTAAATCTTCAACAGGAATTAATGATTCGTCATCAATATAATCAATAGCTGTCATATCAATAGATGTTCTTCTTTCGTCGTTGTATTTATCCTTAATTTCAAGCATTTCTTGTTTAATTATTTCTAATACTTTATTGATATCTGCCAAAATTTCTTTATATTCAGCAATAAGTTTTAATAATTCTGCTAATTCTGCTTCTATTTTTTCTCTTTCTAAACCAGTTAATCTTCTTAATTTTAATTCTAGTATAGCATCTGTTTGAATTTCAGTTAATCCAAATCTAGACATCAATTTTTCTTTTGCCTCTACATCACTATCAGCAGCTTTAATTATAGCAATTACTTCATCTATATTATCTTGAGCAATTTTATAACCTTCTAAAATATGAACTCTATTTTCTGCTTTTTCTAAATCAAATTTAGTTCTTCTTATAATAACTTCTTTTTGATGTTCAATATATTTAGCAATTATATCTTTAAGACCAAGTGTTTTAGGTGTCATATCATCAATCATTAATAATATAATTCCGTAATTTACTTGGAAATTAGTATGTTTATATAAATTATTTAAAACTACTTGAGGATTAGCATCTCTCTTTAAAGTAATAGTAATTTTAACACCGTCTTTTAAATCAGTATGATAATCGGCTATACCTTCTATTACTTTGTTGTGAACAAGTTCTGCTACTTTATTCTTTAATTCTAAAGTATTTACTCCATAAGGAACCTCTGTAATAACTATATTACTATGATTTCCTTCCTCTTCTATTACAGCTCTACTTCTTATAGTAATAGAACCTCTACCTGTTTCATATGCCTTTCTAATACCTGAATTTCCTAATATTATACCACCTGTTGGAAAATCTGGACCTTTTATATATTCCATTAAACCTAAAGTATCTATATCAGGATTATCTATATAAGCAATACATCCATCTATTACTTCACCTAAATTATGTGGAGGAATATTTGTTGCCATACCAACCGCAATACCCATTGATCCATTAACTAAAACATTTGGAAATCTAGATGGTAAAACTACTGGTTCTTCAAATAGTTCATCGAAGTTAGGTTTCATATCAACAGTCTTTTTTCTTATATCTCTTAAAAGTTCTAATGATATTTTAGCAAGCCTTGCTTCTGTATACCGATAAGCAGCAGCTCCATCACCTTCGATATTACCAAAGTTACCATGCCCATCTACTAGCATATATCTTTGATTGAAATCTTGCGCTAAACGAACCATAGCATCATAAATACTTGAGTCTCCATGTGGGTGGTAATGTCCCATAACATAACCAACTGTAGTAGCAGATTTTTTATGTGGTTTATCAGGTGTATTACCTTCTTCTAACATTGACCATAATATTCTTCTATGTACAGGTTTCAAACCATCCCTTAAATCAGGAATAGCACGAGATGTAATAACACTCATTGAGTAATCAAGAAATGAGTTTTTAACTTCGTTTACTATATTATTTTCTGCTATTGTATCTCTTTCGTGGAATGTTCCACCAAAGGCTTCTTTGTTTTCTAATTCTTCTGTTAATTTTTCTTCATTTTCCATGTATTACACCTCCTAAATATCTAAGTTTTCTACAAATTTAGCATTTTCTTCTATAAATGCACGTCTAGGTTCTACTTCATCACCCATTAATTTTTCAAATATAGAATCAGCAGCCATACAATCATCTACTGTTATTTTTCTAAGAATTCTTTTTTCAATGTCCATAGTAGTTTCATTAAGTTCAGATGCATCCATTTCTCCTAACCCTTTCATACGAGCTATTTCTGCTTTTTTACGTACTGCTTCTGGTAAAGTTGATAAATAGGCTTCTTTTTCTTTTTCATCTAACACATATTTTCTAGTTTTACCATGAGTTATTCTAAATAATGGTGGTTGAGCTGCATAAACATGTCCAGCTTCTACTATAGGTTTAAAGAATCTATAGAATAAAGTTAATAATAATACACGAATATGTGAGCCATCGACATCGGCATCCGTCATGATTATTATTTTATCATATCTTAATTTTTCTAAATTAAAATCTTCACCAATCCCTGTACCGAATGCAGTTATGATTGTTCTTATTTCTTCATTTCCTAAAGCTCTATCAAGTCTTGCTTTTTCTACATTTAAAATCTTACCTCTAAGTGGTAAAATTGCTTGTGTCATAGCATCTCTACCCTTTTTAGCGCTTCCACCAGCAGAATCCCCTTCGACTATAAATATCTCAGATACTTTTGGATCTTTACTTTTACAATCTGAAAGTTTTCCAAAGAAATTAGTCATTGCTAAATCACTTTTTCTTGTAATTTCTCTTGCTTTTTTAGCAGCATTTCTTGCTCTACATGCTAACATTGCTTTTTCTATAATAATCCTTGCTTCATCTGGATTTTCATATAAAAATTTTTCAAATCCTTCAGTAAATACATTATCAGCAAGTTTTCTAACTTCACTATTTCCAAGTCTACCTTTTGTTTGACCTTCAAATTGTGGGTTTGGATGCTTACAAGAAACAATCATAGTTAATCCTTCTTTAACATCGTCTCCAGTTAAGTTTTCATCTTTATCTTTTAATATATTAAATTTTCTTGCATAACTATTTATAACTCTTGTTAAAGCTCTTTTAACACCTTCTTCGTGAGTACCACCATCATGAGTATTGATATTATTAACAAAAGAATAAATATTGTCATTATATCCATTTGTGTATTGAAGAGCAACTTCAAATACTACGTTATCTTCTGTACCTTCTAAATGAATAATATTTTCATGAATAGCTGTTTTTTCTTGATTTATAAACTTAACATATTCACTAATACCACCTTCATAAACAAAAGTTTCACCTGTTGTATCTTCTTCATCTCTATCATCTCTTAAAGTGATTCTTAATCCTTTATTTAAGAAAGCAAGCTCTCTAATTCTAACTTTTAATGTATTATAATCGTAAATATCAGTATCAAATATTTCAGGATCTGGTTTAAATGTTACCCATGTTCCAGTTCTATCAGGTTCACAATCTCCTATTACTTTTAATGGTTCTGTTGTTTTACCACCATTTTCAAATTTAATATAGTGTATTTTACCATTTTTATAAACTGTTACTTCTACCCAACTAGATAAAGCATTAACTACTGAAGCACCAACTCCGTGAAGACCTCCAGATACTTTGTATCCTCCCCCACCAAATTTTCCTCCAGCATGAAGAACAGTATAAACTGTTTCTACAGTACTTTTCTTAGTTTTAGGGTGTATATCTACAGGAATACCACGTCCATCATCTTTAACTGTTATTGAATTACCTTTATTTATAATAACTTCAATATCATCACAGTATCCAGCTAAAGATTCATCTATAGCATTATCCACTATTTCCCAAACTAAATGGTGTAAACCTTTTACATCTGTTGTACCTATATACATACCAGGTCTTTTTCTAACTGCTTCTAATCCTTCTAATACTTGAATATCCGATGCATCATAATGTGTTTCATTACTCATTTAACTCACCTCTTTGATTTTTATTATGTTGCCATTATTTATATTAAATAACTTAGATTTCTTAATTAATTTAGAATCTAAATTATTTAAATCAGTAGTTGTAATAATTGTTTGTATATTTTTACTTATATACTTTAACAAATTATTTTTCTTTTTATCATCTAACTCACTAAATATATCATCTAATAATAATATTGGAGTTGATTCTTTATATTTTTTAAATATTTCTATTTCAGCTAATTTTAAAGCTAAAACAGCTACCCTTTGTTGTCCTTGTGAACCATAATACTTTAAATTTTTATCGCTTAAATAAAATTCTATATCATCCTTATGTGGTCCAATACTAGTTGAACAAAGTTTTATGTCATAATCTAATTTTTTATCATATTCTTTTTTTAAATATTCTTTTAAATTAGAATCTTTCAAATCTATTTCAATACTTGGTCTATATTTAATACTAAATCCATCTAAATTCATAATATCTTTATAAATATCAGTACAATATTCATTTACTTTATTTATAAACTTAGCTCTCATTTTATATATCATTATAGATTTATCTATCAAATAACCCGTTAATATTTCTATATAATTTTTATCAACAGATACTTTTTTGTTGATCTTTTTTAAATATTCATTTCTTAATTTTAAAATCTTATTATATTCATTTATAA